>JADKKK010000002.1:600000-783400 GCA_016720545.1 Myxococcales bacterium | reverse complement strand
GCGTCGCGGTCACGCCCGGATCCGCCCGCGAGCGCGAGCAGCCGAAGGACAGCGCGAGGCCGCCCACGGCGAGGCAGGCCAGGCTCGCGCGTCCCCCCTGCGCGAACCCCCGGAGAGCCGCGTCTGGGCCTGAGGGCGGCGAGCGCGGGCGCGTCACTCGCGCCTCACCGCCTCGACGTAGATGGCGCGGGCGTACGGTGGCGCGAAGAGCCCATGGCGCGCCTCGACCGTGAACCCCGCCGCCACGAGCTTGCGCTTCACCTCGGGCCACAAGAACGTCAGATAGATCATGACGAACCGCGACGGCAGCAGCGCGTTCCGCAGGTGCATGGTCGCGTTGAAGCCGTGCGCGAGCCAGAACCACGCGCTCGTGATCGGCGGCGCCTCACCGGTGACGAACACGAACCGCCCTCCGGGCCTCAAGGCCTTCCGGATCTCGGTGAGGAAGCGGTGCTCGTCGCGCTCCTCGATGTGCCCGAACGCTCCCGTGCTGGTCACCAGGTCGAACGCCCCGTGGAAGCGCGTGGGCAAGACGCGCGCGTCGCCCTGCACGAGCTCGACCTCGGCGCGCCCGGCCTCCGCCGCGAGCTCGCGCTCGGCCACGTCGAGCATGCCCCGTGACAGGTCGAGCCCCACCACGCGGCCGCAGTAGGGCCGCAGGTGCTTCATCGCGGCGCCCGTGCCGCAGCACACGTCGAGCGCGGCGTCGAAGGGCTGCTTCGCCGCTTGCCGCGCGAACGTCTCCAGGACGGCGTCGGGCGTGCGGAACGGGGTCTTGTCGAACTTGGGTGCGAGCTTGTCGTACCCTTCGGTCGTGTCGCTGAGCGCCTGCTGGAGGAGCTCGAAGAGCGAAGGGCCGCCTGGCTGAAACATTGGTAGATTCAGCTTTCTGCCACGCGAAGGTGGCCATATGCAAAACCCCCGTTCAAACCGTGCGTGCGGATTTCCCGCACACGGCTTACCGGTGGTCTCTCGTGTCGCCGCATTACGCGGCCTCCGGATACTGGACGGTGCCTCGCAGTCGGTGGAGACCGAAGCCCTTGGTGAAGTAGTCGCGGGTCCACTTCTCGAACGCGCCCGCCTTCATCCGAGAGCCCGCGCGCTTGACGCGCAAGGTCCTGAGACGCCGATAGACGTACGAGTCGAGCTGGTTGAACTTCACGGCGGCGTTCCCGGTCTTGAAGTAGCCGCCCCATCCACGCAGCACGGGGTTGAGCAGCGCGATGACCTCGCGCAGATCCTCGTGGCAGCGTGACCTCGGGGTCAGCTCCTTCACGCGCTGTCGGACCCGCTTCATCGCACGCGCGCTCGGCCAGCGCTGGAGGAAGTAGACCCTTCGGCCTTCTCGCTCCCAGATGGGACCGCTCATGCGCTTCTGCAGGTGACAACCGAGGAAGTCGAAACCCTCCTTGCCCCAGGAGAGGTCCACCTTCCTCGTCTTCTCCGGGTGTAGCTCGAGCCCGAGCCGCGTCAGCACATGCTTCACGCGTCGCTCGGCCTCGTCGACGTCTCGCTTCGTCTTGCACAGCACGACGAAGTCGTCCGCGTAGCGAACCAGCACGCCCAGATGTGCGCACCGCTTCTCCCACACGGTGTCGAGCACGGACAGGTAGATGTTCGACAGAAGCGGAGAGATCACCCCACCTTGCGGCGTGCCGCGCGAGGGGGTCGTCACCACGCCGTCTTCCATCACGCCCGCCGTGAGCCACTGCCGCAGCAGCTTGAGCACCCTTCGGTCCGAGATGCGTCGAGCGACGAGCTTCATCAGCCTGTCGTGTCGATGCTCCCGAAGTAGTCGCGGATGTCGGCGTCGAGCACATGATGACCCCCCTTCGCGCCGAGCTTCCTCAGCGCTCCAGGGCCATCGTCGCGCTCCGCCGGGGCCGAAAGCCGTACGAGCACGGACGAAAGTCCGCCTCGAAGATCGGCTCCAGCACCAGCTTCGCTGCCATCTGCACCACCCGGTCCCGGACCGTCGGGATCCCCAGCGGCCGCCTCTTCCCATCGGCCTTCGGGATGTACCGACGCAGCACCGCTGCCGGCCGGTACCTGCCTGCGAGGAGCACGACGCGGAGCTCTTCGAGGAAGCGCTCCACGCCCTGCTCTTCGAGAGACGCGATCGTCTGGGCATCGACGCCCGCGGCTCCCTTGTTCCGCCTCACCCGCTTCCACGCTTCCGCGAGGACGTCACGCCTCGCGATGCGGTCGTACAACGCGTGGAACCGGCGCTCCGGTTGCCGCTTGGCTGCGACACAGAGTCGGCGTTGCAGTTGTCGCACTTTGTCCGCGGGCTCGTGCCCTCGGGGGTGGTTGGAACCGGTCTCGCCGGCCATGCCCTCGCGCTTACCTGCTCTGCCGACACGACCACCCCAGGGACCTTTCCCTCCCGCCGCGTTCTTCTGCGCGGCGTTCGTTCCCGGAGCACGCGCCCCGGTCTTCGGTACCGTGGTCCCCTCGGACTTCCGCTGTGCAGCGGCCGACTTCGCACCTGGCTTATACGGCCCGCCTTGCCCTGACGAGGGCCGCGCAGACGGGTCTCCTGAGTTCCGCACCTCTCCTTGCACGCGTGCTGCGCCCCTTACCCCGCCGGGACCGACGGCGCGCTTCGGAACGAGCGCCGAGGATGTTGCCTTCGCCGTGACATGAGCGGCTCGGCTCCCGGATTGTTGCTCTGTCGAGGCTGCAGGCTTCACTTCATGTTGCGGCCCGCGTGCTTGCTCGGTCCGTGGACCCTCTCGACGCCCCGCTCGGCCGTCGGGATCTCTCCCGCTCGGCTGGGGCCTGCTACCCGGCGCTCCGACGCCTACCGGGACGGGACTTGCACCCGCTGGAGAAGTGCGGCGCGAAGAAAGCACCTCGCCGCTTCGCGGCTCGGTCCGATCTTCTTCACGGCGCACCATGGCCCCAGTGTAGCCCGAGAGCCGCGGTCCGCGGAGGGCCCCGCGTGGCCTGCGTTTTGGTCGACACAGGCGCGGCCGACCGTTACCCTGCACGGGTCGGGGGGCTTTCCCGCGTCGCGCCGCCGAGGCGCGCGCGCGTCACGGCTCTCCGTCAAGGTCCCGGTGTCCACGACGTCTCTGCCACGAACGCTTGGGAAGTACCGACCGATCGCGTTGATCGCGCGCGGCGGCATGGGCAACGCGTACCTCGCCATGGCGGGCGGCGGCGGGAGCTTCAACAAGCTCGTCGTGCTGAAGGTGCTGAAGCCCGAGCTGGCCGAAGACACCGAGTTTCTCGACATGTTTCGCGACGAGGCGCGCGTCGCGGCGAACCTGAACCACCCCAACGTCGTGCAGACGCACGAGTTCGGTGTGGAGGCGGGGCACTTCTACATCGCGATGGATTTCGTGGACGGTCAGCCCCTCCGCGGGGTGCGAAAGCGCCTCCATGAGCGAAAAGTGCCGTTTCTCGGCGCCCACCTGCGCGTGCTCCGCGACGTGCTCGAGGGGCTGCATTACGCGCACGAGTTGACCGACCACGACGGCACGTCCCTGCACCTCGTCCACCGCGACGTGTCGCCCCACAACGTCATGGTCGGTTACGACGGCCACGCGCGGCTGCTCGACTTCGGCATCGCGAAGGTCTCCGGCGCGTCCCACCAGACGAGCACCGGCGTGCTCAAGGGCAAGGTCGGTTACATGGCGCCGGAGCAGGCGCGCTGCGAGGTGCTCGATCGCCGCGCAGACGTATTTTCCTTAGGCGTCATGATGTGGGAGGCCGTCGTCGGCGCCCGCATGTGGGGTGACCTCATCGACGTGCAGGTGCTCGCGAAGCTCGTCAGCCGTGACATCCCTCAGGTCCCGGCGGTCGTCGGCGGCGTGCCCGTACCGCAGGCGCTTCGCGCGATGATCCATAAGGCCACGGCGGCCGATCGCGAGGCCCGCTACGACACCGCCCGCGCCCTGGCGCTCGATCTCGACGCCTACCTCGACACGCTGCCCCGCGCCGAGACAGGCGCCCGCGCGCTCTCCGAGCTCGTGACACAGCAGTTCGAGGTCGAACGGGAGAAGCGGCGGCGCGTCGTCGACGAGGCGATCCGGCAGATCCGCGCGGCCGCCTCGACCGGAGAAATGCCCGCGATGCTGGGCCTCACGGCGAGCGGCGGTGCCCCCTCGGTACCCGGGCCCACGTTGGCGATTCTGAACACGGGCGTTACGTACCCCTCGCAGCCGTCGTTCACGCCGATCGACGCGTCGCACACGCTGACACCCTCGCACTCGATGGCGTCGTCGGATCCTCAGCGGTCGTCGGGTCCTTACTCGCAGCCCTATTCACAGCCCTATTCTCAGGCATATTCGCAGCCGCAGCCGCGTTCGCACACGCCGTCGCACCCCAGCCTCGGGGCGACCACAGGCAGCCTCGGGGCGACCACCGGCAGCCTCGGGGCGACCACCGGCAGCCCCGTGATGGGGGCATCGATCGACCCCGGAGGCCGGAAAAGTGCCGCGTGGGCGATCGCCGCGGTCGCCGGCGTCTGCGTCCTCCTCCTCGCCGTGGGCGCCGCGGCGCTCAGCGCCGGCCGCGCGCAGTCCGGTCGCGCGCAGTCCGGACCGGCGCCCGTGCCCTCGGCCGCGACGTCGGGCTCGGCTGCGCTCGACGTCGGCCTCGAGCTCGTCGTCGCGGCCGGGGCGTCCACCCCCTCCGCCACGGTCGACGGCCGCGAGGTCGCGTTGGGTCGCGAGCTCCGCGTGGTCCGCGACAGCCTCGATCACACGCTCGTCGTGAAGGCCCCGGGCCACAAGGATCACACCACGGCGGTGCGCTTCGATCGCGACCAGCGCCTCTCGATCACGCTCGAGGTGCTCCCCATCGACGCAGGCGCGGCGACGGTCGCCCACTCCATCCCGGCGCGGCCCGCGCCCGGGCGAGCCGTCCCGGCCCCTGCCGCGAGTGCGCCCGCGCCCGAGGCCACCGCGGCGACGCCCGCGGGCCCAAAGCGCCCGGACCGACCGATCATCGAGGTGCTCAAGTGAGTGTTGCCGTCTGCTCGCGCGAGGCCCGAGCGCCTCGCCCGCGCCGCATCTTTCAGGCGGGCGCACGGCTGGGCCTCGCGGCCCTTGTGGGGGTCGCCGTCGCCTCGATCGACGTGCCCGCTCGAGCCGAGACCTCGGCCGAGGTCAACGTCATCTTCAAGCGGGGCGTCGAGGCGTACAAGGAGGCGGACTTTCGCGCCGCCGCCGCGGAGTTCCGGCGCGCCTACGAGGCGAGCAAGCACGATTACCGTGTACTCTACAACATCGCCCAGTGCGAGTACCAGCTCACGAACTACGTGGGCGCGCTCGCGGCGTTCGAGCGCTTCCTCGCCGACGGCGGCGGGAAGGTGAAGGACGACAAGCGCGGCGAGGTCGCCGGCGAGATCGCCAAGCTGAAGGCTCGGATCGCCACGCTCACCGTTCAGCTCACGCCCGCCACCGCGCAGCTCTCAATTGACGGCGAGGCGGTCAAGGCCGACGAGCCCATCAAGCTGAACCCCGGCGGGCACAAGCTGGAGGCCACGGCGCCGGGTTTCCAGCGCGGGCTCGCGCAGGTGGACGTCACCGGCGGCGACGCGCGCACGGTCACGCTCGCGCTCGTGGCCGTGCCGCCGCCCAAGCCCGTGGTCGTGGTCGCGCCGCCGCGGGAGCCGCCGCGCCCGGTGTCGTGGACAGCGCCGGTCGTCGGCTACGCGGTCACCGGCGGGCTCGCGGCCGGCACGATCGTGTTCGCGGTGCTCACCCAGGGGAAGGCCACCGACCTCGCCGACGAGAAGAGGCTCGCCACGGCCGATCCGGCGCGGCTCAAGTCGCTCGACAGCGGCGTCGGCACCTCCGCCCTCGTGACCGACATCTTCCTCGGCGCGACCCTCGTCGCCGCCGGCGTCAGCGTGTACCTCACCGTGCGCGCCCTCGGCGCCGCCGAGCCGCGCAAGACGGGCGAGGCGGGCAATCCCGGCAAGACGGGCGAGGCGTTGCCCGCCGTGCGCGTCGCCCCCACGCTCGGTGGAGCCATGCTGATGGGGAGCTTCCAGTGACCGCGTCGTCCTCGCCCTCGCGCGCGCCCCTCGCGGGGGACCTCCCTCGCGCGCGCCCCTGGCCCCGCGTGGCCGTCGCGTGGGCCGTCGCGCTCTCGGCGAGCCTCGCGGCGTGCTCGCTCCTCGTCACGCGCGGCGCGACCCAGTGCACGACCGACGCCGACTGCGCGGGCTTCGGGGGCGGCGCGCGGTGCACCGCCGAGAAGGTGTGCCGCGTCGCTGACGCGAGCCTCGCCGACCAGGCCTCGGTCGACGCCCCGCCGGCCTGCACGACCAACCGCCAGTGCATCGACGCGAGCGGCGGCGAGCCAGCGATTTGTCGTAAAGATACGCGCGTTTGCGTGAAGCTTGTGAGCCCCGACTGCCCGCGCGTCGTCGCGGTCGCCGCGAGCGGCGACGTGGTGACCGACCGGCGCGCGGTGGAGGACGACGCGACCATCGTGCTCGGCTCGCTGACCTCGCTCCGCGGCCCAAACCAGCTGAAGGGCGAGGCGCGCGTCAACGCGATCGAGCTCGCGCTCCAAGAGTTCTCGACCCGCGGCGGCGTGCCCGTCGGCGACAAGACCCGGCCGGTCGCGTTCGTGTCGTGCAACGACATCGATCTCGTCCAGCCCGACGGGGGTGAAGACCCGGCGGCCGTGCGCGCAGCGCGCCACCTCGTGTCGACCGTCGGCGTGCCGGCGATCCTCGGCGGGGGCAACAGCGGCACCACGACCGCCGCGCTGAAGGAGACCACGCTGAAAGGCACGCTGCTCATCGCGCCCAGCGCGACGACCCCGGCCCTCACGAACAACCCCGACAAGGCCGGCCTGTTCTTCCGCACGGCGCCGAGCGACGCCCTCCAGGCCATCCCCCTGGTTCAGCTCGTGAACGAGATCGAAGCGGGCACCACCACGCCCGCCGACCTGCGCCTCTCCCTCTTCTCGAAGGGCGACAGCTACGGCCAGGGGCTGCGCGACCAGATCGTCGACAACCTCACGTTCAACGGGAAGAAGCTCAGCGATCCCGGCAACGCCGACTTCTACCGAGGGCTCGAGTACAAGACCGACGCGGGCTTCGACTTCGCGCCGTTCGTCACGGCGACCCTCGCGTACAGGCCCCACATCATCGTCATCGCCGGCACCAACGAGACGGTCGACGGCCTCATCAAGCCCATCGAGGCCGGCTGGCCCGCCGGCCAGGCGCTGCCCATGTACGTGCTGACCGACGGGCTCAAGGCCGACAAGCTCATCGCGGCGATCAAAGACGACCTCGCCGCGGAGCCCCCAAAGGGCCTCCGCGCGCGGGTCCGCGGCACCGCCCCCGGTCGCCGCAACGGCGTCAACGACAAGTTCATCCTCCGGTACAACGCGCGCTTCCCGGGGGAGGCGTCGGCCGCGACGACCTTCGGCACCGCGGGGGCGTACGACGCGGCGTACCTCCTGCTCTACGGCCTCGGCTACACGACCGGCGGTTCGCCCACCGGCGCGAGCGTGGCCGCCGGCATCCGGAAGGCCACGCGTGTCGTGCCGGCGTCGGTCGTCGAGGTGGGACCGGCGGGGATCGACGTCGCGGGGCGCTTCGTGCGCGCGGGCGGCGAGTTCGATCTGAACGGGGCGTCGAGCCCGCTCGAGTTCGACGAGGCAGGCGAGTCACCGGCCGACATCGAGGTGTGGTGCGTTCCGAAGGGCACGGGCTCGCCTACGTTCTTCTCGACCGACAAGTACTACAACGCGGCCACGAAGATGGTCGTCGGCTCGTTCGTCTGCCCCTGATCCGCGCCGACCGCTTCGCCGCGCCCGCTCGCTCGCGCGCGGCGCGGTCATGCCCACCGGCAGGCCCACGAGGCGTGCGCTCACCCGCGGGACGCGCGAAGGCCCCGCGCCTGGTGAGCGCGAGGCCTTCGAGCCCTCCGGCGAAGCCGGAGTCGGTCCGTGCGAGGCTCAGCGGCTCAGGAGCAGCCCATCGAGTTGCCGCAGTTGAGGCACTTGTAGCAAGCGCCGTTGCGCACCGTGATGTGGCCGCACACGTCGCAGACGGGCGCGTCGCCCATCATCGCGTCGAGCTGCGCGTCGAGCGGCGAGGCCTGCGCGGCCCCCTCGTCGTTCCGGCCGGGGAGCCGCTGCTCGAGGGTCTCCGACATCGCGGCGCTGCGGCCGACGGCGAGGCGCGACGACGCGAGGGACTCGGTCTCCGGGTCCTCCGCGAGGCCGCCGCCCACGAAGCCGACGTGCTGGGTCGGATCGCCCTCGGGCTTCACGTGCGCGAGGTCGTAGCGGCCGAGGTACTCCACGCCGAGCACCCGGAACAGGTAGTCGACGATGCTGGTGGACAGCTTGATGTACGGGTGGCCTTCGACTTGGCCCTGGGGCTCGAAGCGCGTGAAGGTGAACTGGTTCACGTAGGTCTCGAGCGGCACGCCGTACTGGAGGCCCACCGAGACGCTCATGGCGAAGCAGTTCATGAGCGAGCGGAAGGCGGCGCCCTCCTTGTGCATGTCGATGAAGATCTCGCCGAGCGTGCCGTCTTCGTACTGGCCCGTGCGGAGGAAGATCTTGTGGCCACCGACCCGCGCCTCTTGCGTGAAGCCTACACGCTTCTTGGGGAGCCGAACGCGGAGGCCCTCGGGCCGCCCCTTCATGGGGAGCGCGAGCTGCGTCGCCTCTTGCGGGGCCGAGGTGCGGGGGATCGGCGTGAGGGTCTCGGCGGCCTGCGCGGCCTTCTTCGCCTCGAGCGCGTCGTCCTTGCTCTCCTTGCTCGAGGTCGACAGCGGCTGCGAGGCCTTGCAGCCGTCGCGGTAGAGGGCGACCGCCTTCAGGCCGAGGCGCCAGCCCTCTTCGTAGACGCGCGCGACGTCGTCGACGGAGGCGTCGTTCGGGAGGTTCACCGTCTTGCTGATGGCGCCCGAGAGGAAGGGCTGTACGGCGGCCATCATCTTGATGTGCGACATCGGCGCGAGGAAGCGCTCGCCGGTCTTGCCGCAGCGGTTCGCGCAGTCGAACACTGGGTAGTGGGCCGGCTTCAGGTAGGGCGCGCCCTCGATCGTCATGCGGCCGATGATCTCCTCGTTGGCCTCCTCGATCTGGGTCTTGGTGAAGCCGAGCTGCTCGAGGAACGAGCGCTTGCCGCGCTGCTCCTTCGCGAGGCCGAGGCGCTCGTAGGTCTCCTCTCCGAGGACCCACGAGCCGAAGGCGAAGTCGAGGTCGAACACGCCCGGCAGGGCCGCCTCGGCCTTCGCCAGATCGGCGTCGGTGAGGCCGCGCTCCTTCAGGGTGCGTCGGTTGATGTGCGGCGCGCCGAGCAGGGTGTTCGTGCCCGAGATGTAGGCGACGATCTCCTGGGCCTCGCGCTCGGAGTAGCCGAGCTTGCGGAGCGCGGCCGGCACCGACTGGTTGACGATCTTGAAGTAGCCGCCGCCGGCGAGCTTCTTGAACTTCACGAGCGCGAAGTCGGGCTCGACGCCCGTCGTGTCGCAGTCCATCAGCAGGCCGATCGTGCCCGTGGGCGCGAGCACCGTCGCCTGCGAGTTGCGGTAGCCGTGGGCCTCGCCGAGCTTCACGGCGCGGTCCCAGTCTTCGCACGCCGCGCGGTAGAGCGGGGCGGGGCAGTGCTCGCGGTGGATCTGGTAGGCCGCCTCGCGGTGCATGCCCATCACGCGGAGCATGGGCTCGCGGTTCGCGGCGAACCCGTTGAACGGGGCCTTCGATTGCGCCATCTCCGCGCTGGTGGCGAACGCCTGACCGCACATGATTGACGTGATGGCGCCGGAGATCGCGCGCCCCTCGTCGGAGTCGTAGGGCACGCCCATCTGCATGAGCATGGAGCCGAGGTTGGCGTACCCGAGGCCGAGCGGGCGGTAGTCGTGGCTGTTCTCCGCGATCTGCTTCGTGGGGTACGACGACAGGTCGACGAGGATCTCCTGCGCGACGAAGAACGTGCGGCATGCCCGGCGGAACGCCTCCACGTCGAACCAGCCGCCCTCGTGGCCCTCGTCGCGGAGGAACTTCGTGAGGTTGATGCTCGCGAGGTTGCAGGCCGTGTCGTCGAGGAACATGTACTCGGAGCACGGGTTCGAGCCGCGGATCTTTCCGCTGTTCGGGCAGGTGTGCCAGCGGTTGATCGTGGTGTCGTACTGCACGCCGGGGTCAGCGCAGCCCCACGCCGCCTCGGCGACCTGGCGCCACACGTCCTTCGCGTCGAGGGTCTCGCAGACCTCGCCGGTGGTGCGCATGATGGTCTGCCAGGTGCCGCCCGCCAGCGCCGCCTTCATGAACTCGTCGGTCACGCGGATCGAGTTGTTCGAGTTCTGACCGCTGATGGTGTGGTACGCTTCGCCGTTGAAATCACTGGAGTATCCGCCGGCGATGAGGGCGTGTGCCTTCTTCTCTTCGCGCACCTTCCAGTTGATGAAGTCGACGATTTCCGGGTGGTCCATGTCGAGGCAGACCATCTTGGCCGCGCGCCGCGTGGTGCCGCCGCTCTTGGTGGCGCCCGCCGCGCGGTCGAACACCTCGAGGAAGCTCATGAGGCCGCTCGACGTGCCGCCGCCGGAGAGCTTCTCCTGGCGGCCGCGGATGGCGCTGAAGTTCGTGCCGGTGCCCGAGCCGTACTTGAAGAGGCGCGCCTCGGTCTTCACGAGGTCGTAGATGCTCATCAGGTCGTCGTCGACCGACTGGATGAAGCACGCCGAGCACTGCGGCCGCTCGTAGGCGTTGGCGCTCTCGAGGGTGGCGTTGGTGCGCGGATCGCTGTTCACGTCCCACGCCCAGCTGCCGCCCGAGCCGACGATGCCGTACTCGTGGAAGAGGCCGCAGTTGAACCACACGGGCGAGTTGAAGGCGCCGTGCTGGTGCACGAGCAGGTAGGCGAGCTCGGCCTCGAAGGCGTCGGCGTCGGCCTTCGTCGCGAAGTAGCCGCCGAAGCCTTCGCCCGCGTCGCGGATGGTGTGCGCGATGCGGTGGACCACCTGCCGAACGCTGCGCTCGCCCTCTTCCTTCTTGCCGTGGAGGCCGGCCTTACGGAAGTACTTCGAGATGACGATGTCGGTGGCGAGCTGGCTCCACGTGGACGGGATCTCCGCGCCCTCCATCTTGAAGACGATGGAGCCGTCGGGGTTCGTGATGATCGACGAGCGGCGCTCGTAGACGAGCGGCGCGCCGCCGGGACCCGGGGCGCCGGCGCGGAGCGGATCGACGCCCGGGCGAGTGTGCGCGCGGGCGAACGTCAGGCCGCGCGCCTTGCGCGCCGCGGCGCCACCGCGCGGATCACGCATGCCGCCCTTGGCCGGCGCCTCGCGCGTCGTCGAGGACTTCGAGGCGCCTCGCCCTTTCCCCGCGCTCCCGGCGCTGCCCGCCGCGATGAACCCACGTGCTCCCACCCCGCCGCCGTTCGTCGATTGTGCCATGCCCCTTCGTCCTTCCCGCGCGCACCGGCCGTGTCCCGGCCGGATCGATTTCCCCTGATGTCCCAGTACCTTAGCTCGCCGCCGTGTTCAGGAGGGATCAGGTGTGCTCTGTCCGTATGTTCAGTCTGAGCTCGCAAAAGCCTGCACATCCGAGCCCGCGTTTCGGCGGTTCGGCGCGAGGCGAGCCCGGCCACGGACCGCTGGGCCCGTGCGCTCGGGCCCGCCGTGGCTGCGGCCCGCAGTGTTCTTAGCCCCTAGATGTGGGGCCGCGCAAGCCCAATGGATACTCCATGCGGTAGGTTCGTGCCGCCGAGGGCCGAGGTCCATGAAATCCTTCGGTACTGAACCGACGCCTCGCTTGAACACAGGTTGGCCCGAGGCGCTGCGGAGCTTGTTCAGCGGTTCTCCACAGCTTGCCCCGCGGGAAGGCCGAGCGCGCCCGCGTTGCGTCCCGTCGCTCGCCGTGGGTACCGTCGCACGATGCGAACCCTCGGCGCCGGTGCCCGCGCTCGCCGCGAAGGTGTGGTCGTCGCGTTCGCGCTCGCGTTCGCGCTCGCGTTCGCGCTCGTGAGCTGCCGAGAGCGCCCGCCGCCGCCCAGCCCCGCGCCGAGCGACGCCGGCCCGCGGCTCGTTCCGGAGCCGCTCGACTGCCGCACCCACCGCGCGAACCCCGCGACTGGAGAGGTGTGGCGCGTCGCTCCCCCGTTCGCGCGGCTCGAGGTCGAGTCGGGAGCGGCCGTATTGCGTGAGGGCGACGCGGAGACCTTCCGCGTCCCGCTCGGGGCGGCGAGCGACGCGGGGCACACGGGACGCGCGGGACCTTCAGGGCGCGCGGGCGCTCGCGCGGGCGTCGTGTTCGCGCACGTCGCGATCGCCCTCGAGGGCGGTCGCCTCCAGGCGCTCGATCGCCAGACCGGCAGGCCGACCTGGGCGCAGCGGACCCACGCGACGTCGCTGATCGCGCTCCCGGGAGATCTCGCGTTCGCGGTGGGGCCGAGCGGGCGCGGCGCGGGCCTGGCGGTCGCGCACCGCGGAAAGACCGGCGAGGAGGCCTTCCGTGTGATGCTCCCACGCGACGCCGCGGAGCGCGGCGCCCAGGGAGGCCAGGGAGGCCAGGTCGCCGATGGCCACTTCGTGGTGTTCACGACGGCCGGCCCGGGCGGCGCCGAGCGCCTGCTCCTCGTCGACCCGCCGCTCGCGAAGGGCGTGGTCGGACCGGGGAGCCCAGCGTGGAGGGAGGTCGACCTCTCGTCTCCGTTGGTAGGCGCGGGCGTCTTCTCGCTGCGCGCCGCCCCCGGCGAGCTGTTCGTGGCGACGCGGCGCGAGCTGCTCCGCCTGGGTCGCGCGGACGATCGCGGCGGCGGCCCCCCGGTCGCGTGGCGCAAGGAGGTGCCGTTCGCGGGCGCGACCGCGCTCAACGTGCTCGACGTGGAGGACGTCGTCTACCTGGCCGCGCTCGACGCCGCGCGGGGGGACGAGGCGAGCGTCGTGGGGTACGAGGTGAAGGGGCAGGACGGGGCCGACATTCGCGAGCTCTTTCGCGCGACCGTCCCCCTCCGACCTGCGGTTGGGGCGGCCGATGGCGGCGCGGAGAGCGGCGCGCCGTGCGAGGTGGCGCTCGGGCACCCCGACAAGGCGCTCGTCGTCGCGTGGCTGTGCGGCCCCCGCAGCGGGGTCGCCCTGCTCGACGCGCGCACCGGGGCGCGCTCCCGGAGCGTGCATGCGGCGACGCCGAAGCCGCCTCCGTGAGCGCGGAGGGTACCCACGGCGGAACCTTTCAGCGTCACCGAAACTCGCGAAGAAATTGCGCGTTCCGGGCGACCTCACCTTGCGCGGCGTGACCGGCTCACGTACGCCCAAAGGGCCCCATGAAACGAAGCCGCGCACTCGCTCTCGCGTTCCCGGTTCTCGCCCCCGTCGCCGGCGTCGCGCTTGGCGCGCTGCTTCTCGCCTCGATCCCTGCGTTGTCAGGCCGGGTGGCCCACGCCGACGATCCGGGGCGCGCGGCGCGCAACCAGCGGTGCGCGACGAGGCTCTCCGTGACGCTCCTCGGCAAGAGCCCGGACGCGGCCCTGCTCGGCGCCGACGACCCGGCCAGCCGCGTCGACGCCATGCTCGCCACGCCCGAGTTCCGTGACCGCTTCGCGAGCTTCGTGAACGCCTCGTTCAACGGCGGCCCCACGACCGACCCGACGAATGATCCGATCTATTTCCTCGCGCGCTACGTGCTCGAGCAGAACAAGCCGTGGCGCGACCTGTTCGTCGGTGCGTACGACGTGCGGCCGACGGCCGATCGCCGGGCGCTGGACGTCGTGCCCAGCGCGAATGGCCTCGGGTACTTCCGCACGACCCCGTGGATGGTGCGGTACGCGGGCAACGAGGAGAAGGGCATCCGCCTCTCCGCCGCGTACCACATGATCCACAACACGACGGGCTTCGAGGTCCCCGCGTCGGTGGCCAAGCCTGGCGAGGATCGCACCGCCGCGGGGCGGCAGGCGGCGGCGTGCGAGGGATGCCACTTCACGTCGTGGTTCGCGCTCGACAAGGCCGCCGCGGTGCTCTCGCAGAAGCGCGTCGCGGCCGACGGCACCGTGACCTTCGACGCGACCACCGTCGCGCCCACCGCGCTCCTCGGCAAGACGCTGCGCGACGATCGCGAGCTCGTCACGACCCTCGTAGACTCCGACGCGTTCAAGTTCAGCCAGTGCCGCTTGATCTACAAGTTTCTCTACGGCCGCCCCGAGAACCAGTGCGAGGCCCCGCTCTTCGACAAGTGCGTGGACGAGCTCTCGAAGGGCAGCGTGGTCCCGGCCATCGCCGTGATCGCGAAGGACGCCTCGTTTTGTCAGTAAGCGAACAGGAAACGCCGGTGCCCACCTCCAAAAACTCCGACTCCTCTCCGCCGCCCGCCACCCCCCGCGCTACGAGGCGCGCGGGTGCGCCGCGCTCGCCGCTGCTCGCCGCGACCCTCAGTCTCGCCGGCGTCGCGGTGGGGCTCGCCGCCTGCAGCGGGGGCGACGCCGACACGCTCCTTCGGCAGCCCGCGGGTGGCCCCGGCGGGCCGGCGACCAACCCGTCGGGCTCGAGCACGACCCCGGGCGGCGGCGAGCCCCCCCCTGTCGCGCTCGAGTGCACCGAGAAGCCCCCGGGGCGCTCGTACAAGGGCTTCGACGGCGCTGGCCTCGAGGCGGCGCGGGTCAACGAGAACGTCGGCCTGAACCGCGGCCGCATCAAGCCGTTCGCGGTCCTCGCGGGCGAGTTCACCCGCGTGCTCGGGCGCGCGCCCGCCGGACTCGCCGCCGAATCGGGCTCGTTCGAGACGCCGCCTGCGCGCTGGTACGAGGAGCCCCGCGCGACGGGCGTGGGCCTCGCCACGCTCTACACCGTGAGCTTCGAGGGCGCGCTCGCCTACGCGAAGGCCGATCCCAAATACGCGGCCGCCCCCACGGCCGCCACGGCGGCGACCGAGTGCGGCGCGTTCATGACGAAGGCGTGGAGCCGCGCGGCCTCGCCGAACGAGATCACCGAGTGCGTGGCGCTCGCCACGACGAAGCTCGACAAGGAGACGAACCCGCAGCGCAAGTGGGCCTACGTCTTCGCGAGCGTGCTCACCTCCACCGGCTTCCTGACCTACTGACCGCTTGACCTGACCGAGGCGACATGAGCGCACGCAACCCCACCCGTCGCGGATTCTTGAAGGGCGTCCTCGCCCTCGGCGGCGTCGCCGCGGGCGCCCGGCTCGGCGGCCCGCTCCTGCCGAGCGCACACGCCGCGGGCGAGACCTCCCACCTCGTCTTCATCTTCCTGCCGGGCGGCTTCAACGCTGCGCTGGGCGGCGCCGCGATGCCCTTCGTCACGGGCAACAAGTTCGGGCTCACCAGCACCAACATTCAGGTCATCGGCAACGGCGTCACCTGCGACCGCGCCACGATGGGCACGCTGCCCGCCTTCGCGCACCAGCACTGGTTCGCGCTCGGCGCGCGCCACGGTGTCTCGAGCCACACGACCCCCGACAACTCGAACGGTGGCGGCGAGCGCGCCATGACCCGTCGTGGAACGGGCAGCTACCTCACGCAGCTCGCCGCGGCGATGGGCGGCGACTCGGCGCTCAAGGCGGTGCACCTCGGCGACTACCCCGCGTACCGCACGCAGCCGGCCGCGGGCGCGGTCTCTCTCCAGCGCGTCACCGATCTCGCGAGCGCGATCCGCGCGCTCGGCGCCGGCGTCGCCGATCCCACCGCCCCGGACCGCGCGATCGCCGGCGCCGGGCTCGGGTCGTCGCAGGCGATCTCGCAGACGCAGATCAACGCGAACCCGCGCAGCCTGCTCAGCGTCAACGAGGCGTACCAGGCGGGCATCGCCGCGCTCAACAAGCCCGCGCCGCCGCCTGTTACTTTTCCAGAAATATCAACAGCTTACGGACTAAATGGCGCGACGACCGTGCAGAGCCTCGCGTCGCAGCTGGCGGGCGCCGAGGTGATGATCCGCGCCGCGCAGTCGAACGTGATCTCGGTGTTCGACCAGGGCTTCGTCGGGTGGGACTTCCACCAGGTGTCGGGCGGCGTCTCGCAGAACATGCTCTTCTCGCGCAACCGCCTGCTCGGCGCCGGCTCGTTCGACGACCGCATGACGCCGCTGCGCACGTTCATGACCCGCATGCTGAACCTCCCCGACCGCAACGTGGTGGTGGCCATCACGGGCGACTTCGTCCGCGTGCCCAACGGCGATCACGGCGACGGCGTGGTCACCGCGGTGTTCGGAAAGAACGTCAAGCAGGGGACGAGCTTCCTCTGCGACGGCAACGCCCGCTTCAACCCGAACACGCCCAACGTCGACGCCCACTGGGCGGCCCTCGCCGCCGCGGTGAAGTGCCCGGGTACCCCCTTCGGCCCCAACCCCCACGCGCTGCTGCTGTAGAGCGCCGCCGCCCCGCGGGCGCTGCGCGCTGCGCGCTGCGCTGTCGCCCGAACCTCGCGAATTTTCCGGGCTAAATTTAGCGGGCGATCGTGCTGCAGCCGAGGAGCACCTCGACCTTCGGGATGTTCACGCCCGCGCCCGGCTTGGCCTGGGCGTTCTCGCACGACGTGGGGCAGAGCGTCACCTTGGTGGGTGGGGTCGCAGCGTCGTAGTACCAGCCCTCGCCGGCGCCGCACGCGGCCACGTCGGTCACCTTGGGCACGGTGAGCGGCGGCTTCGACCCGTCGGTGACCCGCACGTTGACGAGGCCCGGATCGAGCACGCCGCCCTCCGGCTTGGGGAGGGTGAGCTCGCACGCCACGCGGGCGGTCCGGAGGACGGCGGTCGCGACCGCGTCGAAGAACGGGCCCCACGCGGCGCTTCCGTCGCAGATCTGCGCGCGGACGCCGCCGGTCTTCGCGACGAGGAGCGAGTACTCCGCACCCGACGACGAGGGACGGCTGCCTCCGGGGTAGACGCAGCGGATGCTGTCGTCGAGGGTCGAGCCCCACCCGAAGATGCCGTGGAACACGTAGCCCTTCCACGCGTCGCGGCGCGAGGGGTGGAGCAGCCCCGGCGGGAGCACGATGCCGGTGGTGTAGGGGTTCGGGCCGCCGGGGAACATCTCGAAGCTGCGCGCCGGGAACCGCGAGTCGTCGTCGCTCACCACGACGATGCTCTTGGTGGCGTTCGGGCGCAGGAACGAGGCCCACGGCTCTCCGCCGCGGGTCGCGCCGACCGCGTAGCCGCTGGTCTGGTCGAGCGTGCCGAGCACTTGCTCGAAGATTTGCGTGCTCAGCACGTTGAGGCTGGCGTGACGGAAATTCGGGCCGTCCGCGCAGTCGACGCCGCCGAGCGGGGGCGGCACGCAGACCGGGTAGAGCAACTGCCCGCCGATCGTCGTGGGCCCGTCTCCACGGAGCGACAGCATCACCATCTTGTAGTCGAGGCCCTTCGTGCCCACGAAGGCCGCGAACGCGTTGAGCCCCGCCTGTACCTCGGCCACCGCGGGCGCCATGCTCGCGGAGTTGTCCACGATCCACACGATGTCGACCGGGAGCGGGTCGCGCTTCGCCTCCACCGCGGTGCTCGCGCACGCCTCGAATTTCGCCGCGTCGGCGTCGGCGCCGGCGTCGAGCACGAACGGCGGCGTGGGCGGGGCCGGGACCGTGGCCGTGGGGAGGGGCGCCGAGGCCTCGGTCGGTGGGTCGAAGCTCTCGGGGCGCGGGGTGCTCCCGCAGGCCGCGAGCGTCGGCGCGCCGCACGCGAGGGCAGTGCCGAACGCGAAGAGACCGATCGTGAAGGCGCGGGGCGCGAGCAGCATAGCGTCACAGCATCGCACGGGCGCCGGCCGCGTCAAAAGGCAGCTCGCCGCGGATCGTGGCGCGTGCGCCGCGGCTACTGAGGCGAGGCCGCGGCGATGTTCAAGCGGACCACGGTCTCGATGCGGTCGAGCGCCTTCTTCGGATCGCCGACGCCGTTGCCGACCACGACGAAGAGCAGCGTCGAGCCCCCGCCGAGGTCCACCATGCCGGCGAGCGACTTCACGCCCCCGCCGTCCTCGAAGTAGGTGCCGGTCTTGGCGAAGAGCTTCCCCTCGAGGCCAGGGAAGCGGGTCTCGAGGGTGGAGGCGACCCCCGGTTGTGCCAACATGTTGAGGAATTCCGAGCGCTTGGCGTCGGTGTTGATGTCGTCGAGGAGGGACGTGAGGTCGTCGACCGTGAGGACGTTGGCCGGGTCGAGCCCGGAGCCGTCGCGCTGGGTGAAGAGGCTCGAGAACGCGACGTTCTCCGCGACCAGGTGGGCCCGCGTCGCCGGGATGGCGTCCTTGAAGCGCATCGACGTGGTCGCGTTCGTGCGCGCGACGCAAGGCGCGTCGTAGCCGCGGAGCTTCTCGCCGTTCTGGCACATCGCGAGGTTCGCGAGCGGGTTCTTGCTCGCGCGCAGCATGAGGGTCAGCGTGTTGTGCCCGGTGGACCCCGTCTTGAACGCCGTCCACGCGGTGAACATCTTGAACGTGGACGCGCCCATGAGCTTCGTGGACGTGCCGGACTCCGAGAGCACGCGCCGCGGTGCCGACGCCCCCACGGGGACCACGACGAAGCGAAAACCCCAGGTGCCGAGGCCGAGCGCCGCCCTCGCGTCGTCGGTGAGGGTGCGGAGCCCGACCTGACCCATCTGCGCCGGCGCGAGCGGGAGGGGGCCGCCGGCCGTCGCGCTGCCCTCGGACGCGGCCGCGCGTGTGGCGTTCTCCTCGGGCTCGAAGTCGGTGCGGCGTGCGTTCGCTTCGCGCAGGATCCGCTCGGCGCGCACCTCGGCGTCCTCCGCGGTGAGCCCCTCGAGGCTCTCGCCGCTCGGATCGCTCGAATCGCCGGGGTCGCCCGAGAGCTCGGCCGAGCACGCAACGGAGCCGGCGAGGAGCGAGACGAGGAGGCACGTAGCGAAGCGCATGGGTCGACCCTACCAGGCCGCTTGCGGTCGCGCACGTCTCCGGCGCCTCTCCGTGCCGGGACCGCTCAGATATCGACGCGCACGCGGGGCTTCGTGGGGTGCCGCTTGTAGAGCAAGAACGTGCGCCCGAGCACCTGGGCCAAGGTCGAGGCCGTGAGGGCGGCGAGCTCGGCGGCCACCTCTTTGCGGTCGACCGGGGCCTCGGCGAGCACCTTCACCTTGATGAGCTCGTGGCGAAGGAGCGCGGCCTTGCAGGCGTCGGCCACGCCATCGGAGAGGCCGTCCTTGCCGATGACGAGCACGGGGTCGAGCGCGTGGCCGAGGGCACGCAGGCCGCGCAGGGCGGGGCCCGTCGTGGGGTCGAAGGCCGGCACCTTGGTGTCCTCCGGCTTCTTCGGTTTGTTGCGGCGCACCGGCTTCTTGCGGGGGCGCTCGGCGCGCTCTTGCTTGGGCATGACTTCCTCGGATCGGGTCGTGGCGGGCGCTCCCCATAGCACACCGCACGCCGGGGCGGGCGCTGGCTCCGGGGCCGGTCAGAAGAGCCGCGCCGCGGTGTCGTCCGTGAAGAGCCACGCCGCCCGGGGGATCGAGAGCCGCGTGCCCTCGCGCATCAGGCGACCGCGCGCCACCGATCGCGCGATCGCGCGCTCGCGCTCCGGCGTGAAGCCCTCGGCGCCGACCTCCGCGGCGGCGGCGTCGAGGTCGAAGCCCTCGGCGAGGCGGAGCCCCAACATGATGCGCTCTTTCAGCCGCGTCTCCGGGGGCAGGGACTCCACCTCGAGCGAGAGGCCCTCGCCGTCGAGCCCGGTGGTCGGCGCGTCTCCGAAGGCCGTCGCTCGAAGCATGTAGTCTGCAGGAGATACGGGGTTGCGGTACCGCGTGGCCGCGCGCCCGTCGTCGCGCTCGAGGGCGCCCACCGCGCCGCAGCCGAGGCCGAGGTACTCGTCGCCCCGCCAGTACCCCTCGTTGTGGCGCGCGCGCTCGCCGGGTCGGGCGAAGTTCGAGATCTCGTAGTGCTCGAACCCGCGCGCGACGAGCGCCTCGTCCACCGCGAGGAAGGCCTCCGCGACGCGGCCGTCGTCCGCGAGCGGGAGCCGCCCGACCTTCGCGAGCTCGCCGAAGCGCGTGCCGGCCTCGATGGTGAGCTGGTACGCCGACACGTGCTGGAGGCCCAGGTCGGCCAGCGCGGTCGCCTGCGCCGCGGCGGTCTCGGGCGCCTGTCCAGGCAGACCGAAGATGAGGTCGGTCGACACGCGCAGCCCGGACACCCCGAGCGCCGCGCGCACCGCCGCGAGCGCCCCGGCCGGGTCGTGGAGTCGGCCGAGGAAGCGCAGCTCCTCCGCGTCGAGCGACTGCGATCCGATCGACAGCCGCCCCACTCCCACGTCGCGGAGGGCCTGGGCGCGCGCCGCGTCGAGCGACGTGGGGTTGCACTCGACGGTGACCTCGAGCTCGGGGGCGCACGAGAAGGTCGCGCGAACCCCCTCGAGCACGCGGCCGAGCTCGGCGGGCTCCCAGAGGCTGGGCGTGCCGCCGCCGAAGAACACGGTCGCCACCCGGAGCTCGCGCGCGCGGCCGGCGAGAGAGCGCGCCCGCCCGCGGAGCTCGGCCAAGACCGCGTCGGCGTACCCCGCGTGGTCGATGCGGTCGCGCGGGCTCGCGTAGCTCGTGAAGTCGCAGTACGGGCACTTGGCCAGGCAGTACGGGAAGTGGACGTACACGGAGCCCATGCGAGCGGCTTCGCAGAGAAGGCGACGCGTGGCAAGCGGACACACCCCTCGGAGGGAGAACGCCGCGCGGGCGCCCAAATTTGCACAAGAGTTGCGTTTTTAGCCGAGATGCGCTCTTGCAGCCCGATGCGCAAACGGCACTCGCGCGGGGCTCGCCCGCACTCCGACGAGGTCACGCTCGACCCGGCGCGCCCGCGCCGTGGCCGCGCGGCCCTCGGGTCGGCGCTCGCCGCGGCGCTCGTGGCGCTCTCGGCGCTCCCGGGCTGCTCGCGGTCGGAGGCCAGCGTCGCGAAGCCAGGGGCGCCGGCAAGCGGCGCCTCGCCTTCGTCCGCGCCGCCCGCGCCGGTCGCCGCCCTCGCGGACGCCGCCGCCGCCGCGCCGTCTCCCGCGCGCCCTCGAAACGTGCTGCTCATCAGCGTCGACTCGCTCCGGAGCGACATGCCGTGGGCGGGGTACCCGCGCGCCATCGCCCCGCGGCTCACGGCCTTCGAGGCCCAGAGCGTGAGCTACACCCACGCCTACGCGATCTCGTCGTACACCTCCATGAGCCTCGGCGGCCTGCTCGCCGGGCGTTACCCCCACGAGCTCTCGCGCGACGGCTACTTCTTCGGGAAGTACGCGGCGTCGAATCAGTTCTTTCCCGAGCTCCTCCAGGCCGCGCACGTGCACACGGCGAGCGCGCACGCCCACGGGTACTTCGAGGGCGCCGGCTTCGAGCAGGGCTTCGACGTGTGGAAGATCCTGCCGAACCTGAAGTGGAACGCGAAGGCCGACGAGAACGTCACGAGCCCCGCGCACGAGCAGCTCGCCGAGGAGCTGCTCACGGCGGCCGCGGCGCGCGCCCAGAGCGGGCGGTTCTTCGCCTGGTTTCACTTCCTCGACCCGCACGACAATTACCAGGATCACACGGCCGACGGCGTCGAGCCTTTCGGCAAGAGGGCCCGCGACCGATACGACGGAGAGGTGCTCTTTACCGATCGGTACGTGGGCAAGCTCCTCGATTTCGTCGAGGCCGCCCCGTGGGGCAAAGACACGGTCGTGGTGGTGACGTCCGACCACGGCGAGGCCTTCGGCGAGCACGGCCAGACCCGCCACGGCTTCGAGATCTGGGAGAACCTCGTGCGGGTGCCGCTCATGGTGCGCGCGCCCGGAGCGCGGCCGCGACGCATCGACGAGCCGCGGAGCGCGATCGATCTCGCGCCGACGTTCCTCGACCTGCTCGGGGTGAAGGGCGCCGAGACGCTCCCAGGAAAGAGCCTGGTCCCCGAGCTCCTGGGCGGGCCGGCGGTGGCGCGTGATGTGGTCGTCGATCTTCCCGCGACCAGCGACAACGACCGTCGCCGCGCCGTGGTCTCCGGCAAGTGGAAGATGGTCGCCTATGGCGCCCAGCAGCTCTACTTCAACCTCTTCGACCTCGAGGCCGATCCGGGCGAGCTCTCGCCGATCCTCAAGGGCGACGACTTCGAACGAATGCGTGCACGATACAAGGAAGCGACGGCGGGCATCAAAGACGTGCCCGCGACCCGGTGCGGGAAAGGGTGCCTCGAGGGCAGCAAATAGCCGACGCGCGGGCGCGGCGCGCGAAGGCGCCCTGACGGGTGGAGCGCGCGGGGGATCGAAGCGCGGTTGAGGTGCCGCCGTCCTGCCGGTACCTTCCGGGGCCATGCGAGTCCTCCCCGTGCCGTGCCTCAGCGACAACTACGCCTACCTCGTCGTGTGCGACGCCACGCGCACCGCGGCGCTCGTCGATCCGTCGAACCTCGCGGGGGTCGAGGCGCCGGTGCGCGCCCTCCTGGCGGAGGGCTTCGCGCTCCGCGAGGTGTGGGCGACCCACCACCACCTGGACCACGTGGGCGGGGTCGACGACGTGTGCGACACGTTCGGAGTCGAGGTCGTCGTCGGTCTCGAGGCCGATCGGGCGCGCCTCCCGAGGCTCACCCTCGGGCTCGCCGACGGCGACACCCACACGCTCGGCGACATTCGCGTGCGCGTGATGTTCGTGCCGGGGCACACGCTCGGCGCGCTGGCGTACGTCTGTGAGGCCGAGGGCGCCGCGCCCGCGGTGTTCACGGGCGACACCCTCTTCATCGCCGGGTGCGGGCGCATGTTCGAGGGCACCCCCGCGCAGATGCACGCCTCGCTGAGCCGGCTCGCCGCGCTCCCCGCCGAGACGCGCGTCTACTGCGGACACGAGTACACCGTGGCGAACTTGGCGTTCGCCGCCCACCTCGAGCCGTCGAGCGAGGCGATCGCCCAGGCCCGCGCGGAGGCTGTGGCCGCCCGCGGTCGTGGCGAGCCTACCGTGGGCAGCACCATGGGTCGCGAGCGACTCCACAACCCGTTCTTGCGGGCCTCGTCGCCCGAGCTCCGCGCGACCCTCGGGGTGCCGGGCGACGCCTCCGACGTCGACGCCTTCGCCGCGGCCCGGAAGGCGAAAGACACCTTCGTCGCGCGCTGATCGGCGCGGCGCTCAGCCCTCGGCGTCCTCCGCGAGGTGACGCGCGATCGCCGCGCGTTCGCGGGCGAGGAAGGGCTCGACGAGCCGAGCCAGGCGCGGGTCGCGCACGCGGTGCATCGAGCGGGTGAGGGTGGGGCGGAAGCCGCGGACCCGCTTGTGCTCGCCGCCCGCCCCAGGCTCGAACGTGTGGAGACCCTCGCGGATGGCCTCCTCGATGCCGTGGTAGAAGCACACGTTGAAGTGCAGAAAGGGCAGGTCGACGTGCGCGCCCCAGTAGCGCCCGTAGAGCACGCCGCCTCGCTTGACGTTGAAGGCGCTCGCGATGAGCGCGCCGTCTCGCCGCGCCAGCGCCCACGCGAGGCGTCCGGCGAAGCGCTCCGCGACGAGCTCGAAGAACCGCCGGGTGAGGTAACGCCGGCCGTAGACGAACTTGTCGACGGTGGTGAGGTAGAGCGCGTGCATCTCGCGCGCGAGCTCGGGGGTGAGCTCGTCGGGGCGCGCGGTGCGGAGCTCGACGCCGTCGCGCGCGAGCTGCGCGCGCTCGCGGCGGACCTGCGTGCGCTTCTTGGAGGGCAGGGTCGAGAGGAAGCCCTCGAAGTTCGTAAAGTCTTGATTGTGCCAGTGAAATTGAATTCCGTGGCGCTCGAAGTAGCGGGCGCGGCCCCACGCCGCGGCCTCGTCGTCGCGCACGAACAGGGCGTGCGCCGACGAGAGCTCCACGTCCCCGCAGAGCCGGGAGGCCGCGTCGGCGATGGCCGCGACGAGCTCGGCGCGGCGCTCGGCAGGGAGCGCGGGGTCGACGAGGACGCGGTCGCCCGTGGCGGGCGTGAAGGGCACCGCGAAGACGAGCTTCGGGTAGTACTCGACGCCGAGCTGCGCGGCCACGTCGGCCCAGCTCCAGTCGAAGACGAACTCTCCCTCGCTGTGGAGCTTCACATACGCGGGCGCCGCGGCGACCAGGCGCTCGTCCTCGTAGAGCGCGAAGGGGCGGGGGAGCCACCCCGTGCCCTCGCCGACCGAGCCGCTGTCCTCCAGGCACGCGAGCCACTGCCACTCGACGAACGGGCTCGAGCGCTCGGTGAGGAGCGCGTCCCACGCGGCCTCGGGCACCTCGCGGATCGACGTGAGCACGCGGAGCGTGAGCGAGGTCGTGGAGTCGTGGTCGCTGCGTGGGGGAAGCATGGCGGCCGCTCCTCGGCGGACTTCAGTGAGATGCCAGCACCGCGACGCCGATCGCGAGCGCGGCGAGGGCGGCGAGGGCGGCGAGCACGACACCCACGTGCGGGCGGCTCGCGGGGCCGTCGGCCGTGGGCGGTCGCGCGGGCGGTCGCGCGACCTGCACCTTCGCGATGTCCGACCACGCCTTCAGCTCCGCGCCGTCGGTCCCCCCGGCCTCCGTCGGATCGACGAGGCTCGCGGCGCGCCGTCGCGCGATGGGCAGCTCGACCTGACCCGCGACGGCGACCCGGGCCACCCCGCCGGCCGTGAGCTTGGCCTTGAAGTCGCTCAGGTTATCGGCCTCGAGCACGGCGGTGTAGCGCCCTCCGCCGCGGTCGACGAGGCGCGCGTGGGAGCCCTCGGCCGCCTTCGCGAGGAACGCGGCCGTGGCGTTCGCCCCGGCGTCGATCGCCATGACCACCACCGCGCGGTGGGTGGCTTCGCCTTCGGCCACGCGGGCGCGGCAATCCACACACTTGGCGACGTGGGACACCGCGTCGGCGAGGTCGTCGCTCGGATCGCCGCTCCGGACGAGCGCGATGAGCGGGTCGTCGAGGTGCTTGGGCGAGCAGGCGGGATCGGCGGCCTCCCGCGCGAGCGTGGTCAGCAGCTGGCCCAGCTCCTCGTCGGACGCGTGCCGCGCCGACTCGCCGAAGGTGCGCAGCTCGCGCACCAGCGTGAGGGCCCTCGCGCGGCTCGCGGCGAGGTCCTCGGTGGCGGTGGTGAGGGCGCTGGCGGCCCCTTCGAGCTGCCGGTCGTCCTCGAAGCAGAGCGCGAACGCCAGGGCGTCCCGCGGAGACAGCCCCGCGTGTACGGCGTCGAGCCGGGCCCGCGCGTCGCGCGCGGCCGCGGAGGTTGGGGCCGGCGCGGGCGGAAGCTCGGCCTCGAGCGCCGCGAGGTCGGCGCTCACGGCGTCGACGTCGTCGCCGGAGGTGATCTGCTCGAGGAGCGTGCGCCGCCGCTTCGCGCGTCGGCCGACGAGCGGCATCGCGGCCCGCAGGTATCCGTCCGGGCTCGGGATGGCGAAGAGGTCGACGCCCGACGACTCCACACCCTCGAGCACGCGGGCGAGCTCGGCGACGAGGTCCTCCGGCGCGAGCGAATCGGGCGTGTGGGCCGCGTGCGCACGGGCGTGCTTCACGAGGAGCGCCGCGTGCAGCTCGACGAACTGGTCGAACGACATCAGGAGGCCGCGGGGCTGTCCTGCCGCACGAGCACGAAATACGCGTCGATGAGCTTGCCGCCCTTCTCCGCGCGGCCGATGGAGACGTGGTTCGAGAGCCCGCGCATGTAGTCGACCATGCCCTCGTACACGAGAAACCCGAGCTTCTGGCTGTTCGGCAGGATCTCCGGCCAGCGGGGGTCCTTCACCGTGGCCTTCTTCCGGTAGTCGATCACGAGCTCGCCATCTCGCTCGGTCGCGACGTAGTACCCGGGGCCCGTGAAGACGCGCGTCGAGCCCTCGTTGTACCCGTGGAGCTCCGTCGCGCCCGCCTCGGGTCGGCAGAACCGCTTTTGGAAGTTGTTGAACAGCGGCAGGGTGTTCCTGCCGTCGTGGATGACCTCGGTCAGATCGGGCACGTCGTCCGGCACGAAGTGGCTGAGCGTGAGCGGCCGGTAGCCCTTGGCCGCCTCGAAGAGCTCGGCCTGGCGGTGCTTGCCCCAGCCCCGCACCGTGTGGAGGCGCCCCTCGTGGCCCATGCCGTCGAGGACGTCGGTGAGACGCGCCAGATCGAGCTTCGGCTCGAGGAGCACTGTGAGATCCATGGGGGCTTGCTTAGCACACGCCACTCCCTCCGGGGAGCGGTCGGACTCGGGCCCGTCGCGCCACGCGCGCGGGCGAGGTAGGCTCTCGGGGCGCCGACGGGAGTCGATGTGGCGAAGCGGAGGTGGCGGGTGCGGAGGCTCACGAGAGAGTTCTTCGCGCGTGACGCGGTGTGCGTCGCGCGGGCGCTGATCGGGGCGCGGCTCGTGCGCGAGGTCGGCGGCCTGCGCCGCGTGGGGACGATCGTCGAGACCGAGGCGTACGCGGGCCCGGAAGACCGCGCGTGCCACGCCCGGTTCGGTCGCACCGCGGCGCGCCGAGATCTGTTCGGCCCGCCCGGCCACGCGTACGTGTTCCTCGTCTACGGCATGCACCTCTGCTTCAACGTCGTGTGCGCGAGTGAGGGAGAGGGGCACGCCGTGCTCGTCCGGGGGGTCGAGCCGGACGGGCCAGGCGACGCGAGGGGCGATGGGCCCGGGCGCGTCACGCGTGCGCTGGGGATAGGGCGAGAGGCCGGCGGCGTCGACCTCGTCACGTCCACCGCCCTGTACCTCGCGGAGCAGGCCGGCTCGCCGCGGGTGGTGGCCGTGTCGCCGCGTGTGGGGGTGGGTTACGCGGGGGACCACGCAGAGCGCGCCTGGCGCTTCTTCGACCCCGCGAGCCGCTCCGTGTCGAGGCCGCCCGCGGGTCAGATCGGCCTGGGTCTCGCCGACCCGACGCGTCCGACGAGACGAGGTTGACAAGACGGTGTAAGTTCAACCTATGCGCCCACGTCTCGTCCCGCTGTTCTTGCTCGGGCTCGTCTCCGTCTCCGTCTCCGTCTCCGCGCCGGCGGCGGCGCACACGCTGTTGAACGTGCCGCCACCTCGCGACGTGGGGAAGGCTGGCGCGGACGCTCACAAGAATGGCCCGTGCGGCGGCGTCGCCCGGACGACGAAGCCCACGGTGTACACTGTGGGGCAGACGGTGCAGGTCGAGTTCACCGAGACGATCGACCACCGCGGGTGCTTCCAGGTGCTCTTCTCGGAGGCGAACGACCAGGGCTTTCAAATCCTCACCCAGGTGAACGACCCCGCGGGCACCGCGGTGCCGTCGAAGCGCACCGTCAGCGTCACGCTGCCCGCGGGCAAGTCGTGCACCGCGTGTACCCTCGCGGTGCGCCAGCTGATGATCGGGCAAGCGTGCGGAAATAATCAGCAATCCCTGGCTGCTGGCGATACGTATTTTACGTGCGCCGACATCTGCGTCGGGCCTGCCTGCGTCGACGCAGGGGCCCCGCCCGCGCCCGACGCGGGGTCGCCGCCGCCGCCCCCGCCGCCTCCGCCTACGTCGACGTCGACGACGGACAGCGGAGCGCCTCCAGGCGACGCCGGTACGACCCCAGGACCGGCGGCGCCGTCGTCGAGCGGCCCGCGCACTCTCCTGCCTCCCGACGACGCGGGTGGTTGCGCGACGGCCCCGCCGCGCAACGCGATGGCGAAGAGCGCGTTGGGGCTGCTCGCGATCGCGGGCCTCGCCGGCGTCGTGGTCGCTCGGCGGCGAGCGCGGCGGAGCTGACGCCTCAGGAACCGAACGACGCGCGAGCCCGCCGGACCTGACGCTCGACCGCGGCGTGGGCCTCCTGCGCCAATGAGCCCGCGCGTGTGCCCTTCGGCGTGGCGATGGTTGGGCCGATCGCCAAGCGCACGCGGGTCTCTCGGGGCGCCGCAGCGAGACGGGCGAGGTGGGCTGGGAAGGTCTCGTTGAAGTACGCGGCGTCCGAGCCCGCCTCGTAGGCGAGACCCACCGGCAGGATGTCGGCGTCGGAGCTTACGGCCGAGAGGAACGCCCCCGCTTGGAAGGGGCGCACCTCGTCGCCGGCGAAGGTGGTGCCTTCTGGGAAGACGATCACTGTCTGCCCGGCGCGGAGCAGCGCGCGCACCTCGCGGATCGCCGAGGCGCCGCTCGTCGGGTCGCTTCGGTCGACGAACACCGTCCCCACGGAGCGCGCGGCGGCCCCTACGACGGGCCATCCCGAGAGGTCGGCGCGGCTCACCATGCGACCCCCGAGTACGCCCAGCAGCACCACCACGTCGATCGCGGACCGGTGGTTGCACACCACGAGGCGGCCCCGCCGCGTAGCCGCCGGGGACGCGCGCGGCGGGGGCTCGAGGGGCTCCACTCGCACCGCGAACAAGCGGAGCAGCGCGCCCGCCCACCGCGCGAGCCAGCGATCACGGACGGCGTCGCGCGTCGCGGCGCTCGCGAGACGATCGCGGGCCACGTAGACGGGAATCAAAGCGCCCGTGATCCCGACGAAGCCGGCCGCGCGCGCCGCCTGGCGTGCCCTCGCGAGGCTCACAGGAACCTCCGGAGGGTGAACGATACGAGCTCGGCTCCTCGCCGCAGCGAGCCGCGCGACGCCCACGCCTCGCCGGTCAGTCGCTCCGACGACGTGAGGTACGCCTCGAACATCGCCTCCGCCTGCGTGGCGAAGGCGGGGTCCTCGACGGCGAGGTTCAGCTCGAGGTTCTTCGAGCGCGAGCGCTCGTCAAAATTGTAGCTACCGAGGGTCACGAAGTGCCTGTCGACGATCGCGGACTTGGAGTGGAGCACGCTTCCTCGAAGGAGATACACCTCGAGCCCGTGGTCGAGGAAGTCCTGATAGAGCGACTCTTGGGCCATCTGCACGATGGCCACGTCGCCACGAAATGGGACGAGCACCCGCACGCGAACCCCCCGCCTCACGGCGCCGTAGAGGGCGTGTCGGAACGCGCCTTCGGGGACGAAATAGGCGTTGGCGAGATCGATCGTGCGCTGGGCGCGCTGCACTCGGAAGAGGTACTCGCGCAGGATTTCGCGCCGCCCGCGGCGCGTGCGCTGGTTGGCGAGCACCCAGACGTGGCCCTTCCGGGCGACCGCGAGCGGGTGCACGTCGGCGGGCGGCTTCGCGCGCGTGAGGTGTTGCCACGTCTTGTAGAAGAGGCCTCGGAGCTGCCTCACGACCGGGCCGCGCACCTCGACGGCCTCGTCGCGGAACCCTTGGCCGCCGTGCTCCCGCGGGAGCCACGGGAGGGCGAGGTTGATGCCACCGGTGAAGCCGACCTCGCCGTCGACGACGAGGAGCTTGCGGTGGTCGCGCAGCTCGATCGCCCGGAGCTGGAACGAGCGCGCGAGGGGAGAGAGCGGGTGGTAGACGTTCACGAGGCCACCGGCGCGCTCGAGGGGAGCCCAGAAGTTGTCGCGGAGGCCCAAGCTGCCCACCGCGTCCACGACCACGCGCACCAGCACGCCCTCGTGCGCCTTCTCGACGAGGGCGCGTAGGAAGCGCGCGCCCACGGCGTCGTCGCCGACCCAATACATTTCGACGAGGATCTCGACGCGAGCGGCGGCGATGGCGCCGAGCATCGCGGGGAACGCCTCGACGCCGTCTCGGAGGAGGCGGAGGGCATGGCTGTCGACGCCGAAGGTCGGGAGCGTGGGCGCTGCGCCCCAGGGGAAGTTGCCGCTCACCGCGCCCGTCCCACGACGGCGGCCAGACCTCCCGACGCGAACAGATGGGTCGCCGACGCGCGGAGGGCGGCGCTCGAGAGGGGTCGCGCGGGCGCTCCGACGAGGAGGCGCCCAAGGAGCGCGCGCGGGTCCTGGTCGGCGTGACGGCGGCGCGCCTCGGCCAGCTGGGAGAGTCGGGCCAGGGCTTGCTCGGAGGGTGGGCGCGCCAGGAAGGTGCGGGCCGCGAGGATCGCCTCGCGGGCTCCACGGGCGCCGCCGGACGCCACGAACCGCACCGACAGGGCGCGCGAGGCCGCGACGGGGATCACGTCGACTCGCAGCTCCGCCGCGCGGGCGCCGAGCTCGCTCGCGAGGCCGCCTTCGGTCACGAGCTCAGCGAGGCCGGCGAGGGCCTCCTCCGGCGCCTCGCTGGCGTCCGGGAAGAGGAGCAGAACTTCGGAGGCGTCCCCTCCGTGGGGGATCTCCGTCAGCGCGCGCGCTGTCGTCGGGAGCGAGAGCTTCGGGAGCTCTCGGCAGCCGCCGGCGCTCGCGCCAGGATCGCTGCCCAACGCAAACGCGGCGAGCACCTCCCCCACATCGCGCGGCGCGGCCCCATCGGGGGTCGGCGCCAGCACGATCGCCTGGAGGGGGCCCTCTGCCAGCGCGACCGCGCGCTCGCGGAGCGCCTCGTCGCTTGCCCGAGCGAGGGACGTCGCCGTGCCACCGGGGAGCACCAGGGGGACACGACCGGGCAGCAGCGCTTCGCCTGCCGCCGAGAGGGCTCGCACGCGGCTCGAGGCTACGTGCGCGACCGCCCGAGCCCGGGCGGCGGCGAGGGCGCCGCGGGGGGCGGGCGCCGCGAGGGCCGCGGCGGCCAGGGAGGCGAGGCGTTGGCGCGTCGCCCGGGCCGGCTCGCCCGCGCGCGGCGGGCCATGCGCCAGGAGGCCGATCGCGGTAGGCGTGATCCACGGCTCGACGACGGCGCCGTCGCCCGAGGGCGCCGTGGACGCGGCCGCCGACATGGCGACCGCCGCGAACCCGGCGTCGTCCTCGGACTCGTCGCGCGCCCCGCAGGGCGCCGCGAGGAGCACCCAGGTCTCCGCGCCCGGGCCGGACTCCACGCGGGCCGTCGCGCTCCGCGCGGGCGGCGCGGCGGGCGGGAGCTCCAGCGCCGGAAATGTAGACAAATAGGCGCGGAGAGGCGCCGTCCGCGGAACGCTCGTCGCGGCCAGCACGGCCGCCCGCTGCGCCGCCTCGCTCGGCACCTCGGGTGCGGCACCTCGTGTGGGCGGGGTGGCCTCTGCGCCGCGTGCGAGCGCCTCTGCCCGCGCCACGAGCCGCCCCGCGCGTGCCCGCGGCAGCTCCAGCGGGAGCGCCAGCTCGAGGTCCAGGCACCCCCCTCCGAGGTGCGGGACGCCGGCCACGCGGACCACCTTTCCGCCCTCGCGCGCGACGAGGCGGGCGAGGGGCCCCTCGGCGCGCCCGAGGACGCCCGCCGCGCGCCCCGCGCTCGCGCCCGAGCGGGTCTCGAGCGAGACGTGGAGGCGCAGCGTGTGGGGGCGCGGCCCCGCGTCGCTCCCGGGCGGGCTCTCCGGCCCAAGGGTGAACGGCGGCGTGGCGTCCGAGGGCCACGCGTTGCCCTCGCGAAGCGCGGAGCGCGCGGCCTCCACAGCGCGCTCGGTCCCAGCGACCCCAAGCGACGCGCGCTGCTGGGTCGCGGCGGCGCGCCGCGCGCGCTCGAGATCGGTGAGCGTGGTCGGACCGGGATCCGCGGCCGTCGACTCGGCGACGCAGCGCGCGGGGACCGGCAGGAGCACCTCGTGAGCGGAGGGCTTCGCGCGCTCGGTCAAGCGGCGCAGCGCAGCCTCGTCGTCAGCGGCCACCGAACGCGTCATCGCCAGGCGGAGCGCGGCGAGCGCGCGGGCCGTCTCCTCGGGGCCCACGACGAGGAGCGTCGCCTCGACGCTGTCGGCGCGGACGACCAGGCGCGGCGCGAGCCCGTCGCGCGCGAGGCGGGTCTCGAGGAGCGTCGCCACCGCGAGGGCCTCGGAGGGCGCGCCCGCGGTGAAGAGCAGCAGCGTCACAGCACCTGCGGGCTTCTCGCTGACCTGGTAGCCGAGCGCCGGGCGCCCCGGTTCGCGCCGCACCTGCTCGAGCTCCGGTGCGAGGTCCGGGCCTGGCCTCGCCGCGGGCGCCGGAGGTCCGCACGCGAGCGCACCGAACGCGAGCGCTGCGGCCGCGACCGGCCATCGACCCGAGCCAGGTCTCCCTCGCGCCGTCACGGTCACGGTCACGGTCACGTTCGCGTTCGCGTCCGCGCGCGATGTGCGGCCTGCGCGAATACCTACCTCTTGACGAGGTCCGCCGCCGACCGCGGCGCGATGTGGAGGTTGAAGAAGTAGGTCACGACGCCCGTGATCGACGCGTACCCTTGGTTGTTCTCCGCGTCGGCGGGCTTCAGGTCGTAGAGCTCGTTGGTGACCGTCGGGCGATTGCGGTCGTCGGCGCCGCTGCCCTTGGGCAAGAGAAAGCCGGTGACGCGGCCGCCGTTGTCGGTGATGCGCCCGTCGACGGCGACGTTCTTCACGGTGACGAGCATGCCGATCCAGCGTCGACCGATGGCGTAGTCGTTTAGGTCTTTGACGTCGATCTCGCGGGGCTCGGGCGGCCTGAAATCGTACCGGAAGGTCGCTACCGGTCGCGACAGCTGCGGCAGCACCTGGCCCTCGGGGAAGATCGCCGTCCCAATGTTCTTGTTCTCCTGGTACTCGCCGCGCAGGTCGAGCACGTCACCCGCCGCGACGCGGAGATCGCCAGGGACGAAGGCCGGGGCGAAGATGCCAATGCCGGAGTACGGCTCCTTCGACCCGAGATCTTGCACGAAGATGGCGCCGCGGCTCTTGCCGTTCTTGGTCTCGTCGAAGGTGTCCACCGCGACGACAGTGACGCCCGTGACGGTCACGTCGGAGCCCGGCGCCGGGCGCGTGGCGATCCCCGGATCGGCGATCTCGCGGATGCGGTTGCCGTCGCCGACAGGGGGACCGATTTCCTTCTTCGCCGGGACGTCGCCGGTGCCAGCGCTGCACCCGGCGAGGGCGAGCGCGAGAGCGGCGACGGCGGCAGGCGACGCGGACGTCGCGGACGATGAGCGCGAACGAGACTGCATCTCCTAAGCCTAGCAGCCTGTCGAAAGGCGTTTCAACGACTTGCGCGCCTCATCGAGTCTCGGCTCCCGCGTCGCCCCGCCCGCGGTCGGCGGCCGAAGCGCTCGGCATGCGCCCCGTGCTCTGCCACACTCCGGCCGTGCGCCTCCCCGAGCCGCTTCGCCCAGGCGATCTCGTCGCTGTCGTGGCCCCCTCGAGCCCCGCGCCGCGGGGCGAGCTGCTCGCCGGGCTCGCGTGGCTCGCGCAGCGCTACCGCGTCCGCGTCCGGGCCGACGTGCTCTCGCGCGAGGGGTACCTCGCGGGCAGCGACGCGAGGCGGGCCGCGGAGCTCGCCTCGGCCCTCGTCGATCCGGAGGTCCGGGCCGTGTTCTGCGCGCGCGGGGGGTACGGGCTCACCCGCGTCCTCGAGGGGCTCCCTTGGGCGGCGTTCGAGCGCAGCCCGCGCTGGCTCGTGGGCTTCTCGGACATCACCGCGCTGCACCTCGAGGCGCAGCGTCGCGGCGTCGTCAGCCTCCACGCGGCGAACGTCACGGGGCTCGGGCGCGCCACGCCCCTGGAGCGGGCGAGACTCATGGCCTTGCTGGAGCGCGGCGCCGGAGAGGTGTGGAGCGACCTCGAGAGCGTCCACGCCCCGAGCGGCGTCGCACGCGCGCGCGGCCCGGCCGTGGGGGGAAACCTGACCATGCTCGCGACCCAGGCGGCGGCGGGTCGCCTCGCCCTACCGAGCGGGGCCGTGCTGTTCCTCGAGGACGTCACGGAGCGCCCCTACAGGCTCGACCGCATGCTCACGTCCCTCCGCGCGAGCGGGGCGCTGAGCCGCCTCTCGGCGGTGGTCCTGGGCGACTTCACCGAGTGCGCGCCGGGCCCCGACGGCGTGACCGTGGAGGCCGTGCTCGCAGAGCGCACCGCCGCCCTCGGGGTGCCGGTCGTGGCCGGCGCGCCCTTCGGGCATGGGACGCGCAATAGGCCGATTCCATTGGGGTTTACCGCCGTTCTGGAAGGCCCCACGCTCGAGCTCCGCGCCCCCGGTTGAGCGCGGCCTCAGCCGTCGAGCGGCACCGCGATGTGCTCGATCGACAGCGCGCCGGGCGTGCTCTCGATCCAGGTCGCGTGCGCGACGCGCGGCCTCTTCCAGCCGTTCGGCAGGTCGAGGGCGCCGTCGGGGGCCTCGCCCACGCTGCCTACGTTCACGATCTTGAGGTCGCCGAGCTCGCGCGTGTACGGCACGTGGCTCATTCCACACACCACGACGTCGGCGCCGTCGACGCCGATGAGCGCGCTCGCCTCCTCCTCGTCCAGGTCGTGCGTGAGGGGCTCGGCCGCGTCGGCGGGGGAGCCGTGCACGAGGAGCAGCTCGCCGCCGTCTTCGAGGGGGATGCGCGCGTGGGTGGGCAGCCGCCGCAGGCGCTCCACCACGAGGTCACCGAGCTCGGCGCGCACCTGACGCAGGCGAGCCAGCATGAGCCGCTCGTGGTCGGAGGTGGCGACCACGTGGTCGGTGTCGAGGCTCGCGACCGCGCGGTCGGAGACCCCCTGCACCAGCACCGCGTTCGCGGCCGAGAGCCGGCGCCAGGTTTCGAGCGCCGTACCCGGCACGTACTCCGCGGTGGGGCCCGGGAACACCAGATCGCCGGCCACGAGGAGCTTGTGGAAGCTCCGACGCTCGGCCGTCGCGAGGACCGCGCGGAGGGCGTCGAGGTTGCCGTGGATGTCGGAGAGGCAGAGGATCAGCATCGCCGTCAGGAGACACTAGTACAGAAGCGCGGCGCTCGCCGCGCGAAGGGACGCGGCGCGCTCACGGCGCCTTCTTGGTCACGACGATGTGGCCATGGCCGCGGTTGTCCGGGTAGCCGTAGCGGAACGAGATCGCCTCGTGGCCTTTGAAGAGCTCCTTGAAGTCGGTCGCGTCGCGGTTGTTGACGAGGCCGAAGGTCTCGGGCCACTCGTACACGCCGTACACCTCGTGCACGAAGCCACGCCCGCGGATGCGGCGAGGAGGGATGCCCGTCGTGTCGGAGATCATCCACTCCATGCGCGTGAGCAGGTACTCGCGCACCGTCGTGAAGGAGTCGTCCCAGAGCAGGTGGCTCGCCGCCTTCGTCATGGCCGACACCTTGCCCTTGGCCTCGAGGTGGCGCATCACCTGGGGTCGCACCTTCAGGTTGCCGTCGGACAGGTCGTAGCCCACGTGTCGCAGCACACGGGATCGCGCCTCGCCGGGCCGCTTGAAGCGCAGCTCCGCGTTCTGGAAGAGGGCGCGCTGCGCCCGTTTGTCGGCGACCTTGAGGTCGTCGTCGGTGACGTAGCGGAGCTTGCCGTCGTCCTCGAAGCGGAAATACCGGAGCGACACGGGCTCGAACCCATAGATGACCAGCGCCGCCATCGAGAAGGCGATCTCGCCTGGGATGACGCTCTGCGACTCGATCCCGAGGTTGTCGGTGCGGCTGTGGGCCTTCAGGAACAGCTTGCCGAGGTGCGCGCGGATGTCGCGCAGTGCGCGGGTCATCTGGGGCGTGTTGATGCCGATCACCCCGCGGGGGTCGGCGGCGGGCTCGAGCGAGATCGTCGTGATCTCGCGCGCGTCGGGGTACGTGGCGAGCGTCGACACGAGGTCGCCGCCGCCGAACGGGTACACCACGGTGTCGGGGAGGTTCGCGGGGCGGAGCTTCGCGATGAACGGCCCCGCCACGTCGACCCACGAGCGCTTGTATTCTGCATAGGACGCGAGCAGCACCTTGCAGTGGGCCTCGATGAGGGCCGGGGGAATGTTCGCGGGGGCCGCGCGGTCGCCGCCGCACGCCGCGGCTTTGAAGATCGCGAGGGCGTGGGGCGTGAAATCGGCGCCCGGCGGGGCCGACTCCTGCGCGTCCGCGGGGGCGGCGTCGGCGAGCCCGGTCGCAGCGTCGCGCTCGGTCGGGGCGGTCGCCGCGTCGAGGCCCGCCGACGATGCGGGCAGTGGCGCCGCCGAGGGCGCCGCGGACGGGGAAGCCGGGTGATTCGCCTGGGGTTCGGGCGGGCGCGAGCACGCGGTGGCCGCGAGGAAGCTGAGGGCGAGGGCGGCGAGGGCGGGGGGCGTGCGCACGGTGGGCGCTTTCTACGCGAAAACCGACGCGACGACGAGCGCCGAACGGCGGCGTTTTCGCCGCCGACCGAATTACCCGCCCCAGCGAGGCGGGCGTCCCTCGAACCACGCCTCGACCGCGCGGGCGTGGTCGTCCGAGGTCCACGTGTCGACGAACCGCTCGCGCTCGAGCGCCCGGAGCTCGGGCGAGCGTCGCGACGCCCGGAGCAGCTCCTTCACGGCGGAGGCCGCGCGAGGGGCCCCTGCCGCGATCTCGCCGGCCACGACGAGCGCCTCGGCGAGGGCTCCGCCAGGGGCCGCGGTGCGCTGCACCAGCCCGAGGTCGAGGGCCTCGCGCGCGGTCAGATCGCGTGCGGTGAGGACGAGGTCTGCGGCGCGCGAGGGGCCGAGCTCCGCGGCCAGCCGCGCCCAGGTGCCCCAGGCCGTCGTGACCCCCATCCGCGTCTGGCGGAAGCCGAGCACGGCGTCCTCGGCCATCACGCGGAGATCCGCCGCGCACGCGAGCTCCGCGCCGCCGCCCAGCGCGTGCCCCTCGATCGCGCAGAGCACGGGCGCCGGCGCCTCCTCGATCGCGTCGCACATCGCGCGCCCCTCGTCGCAGAAGGCCCGCGTCGTGGCGTGGTCGTTCACGCCTCGGAGCTCGCGCAGATCGCCCCCGGACACGAACGTGCCGCCGGCGCCCGTGAGGACCACAGCGCGCACGTCGGACGGCAGGGCCGAGAACGCCCGCGTAAGCTCGGCGATCGTGGCCCGCGTGAGCGCGTTCTTGGAGCGCGGGCGATCGACCGTGAGGACCAGCGTCGTGCCGCGCCGGGATGCAGTGATCACAGGGGGCCTTTGCGCCGTGGCTTCTCGAGTTTCCCCGACTTCGCGGGCATGAGCCGCCGCTTCCGGCGCTCGCCGTCGAGGCCCGAGTCGTGACCACGCTTTGCGCGTCGCTGATGGATGCGCTCGGCGTGCGCGATGATCGCGCCTGCGACGTCCACGCCGCTCGTTCGCTCGATGCCCTCGAGGCCCGGCGAGCTGTTGATCTCGAGGATCTTCGGGCCGTCGCGCCCCTCGAGCAGATCGACGCCCGCGACCTCGAGGCCCATCACCCGGGCTGCGTCGATCGCGGCGCGTCGGTACACGTCGGGGAGGTCGACGGCTACGCCGGCGCCTCCGCGGTGGAGGTTCGAGCGGAACTCGCCCTTCTTCGCTTGGCGTCGCATCGCCGCGACCAGACGCCCGCCGACGACGATCGCGCGGTAGTCACGCCCCTTCGACTCGGCGATGTACTCCTGGAGGATGATGTCTTGGCCCATGGCCCAGAGCGTCTCGAGCAGCGACGTCACCGCGGCCGGGGTCTCGGCGATCATGGTGCCGATGCCCTGCGCCCCCTGCTGAAGCTTCACGATGGCGGGCGGCCCGCCGATGAATTGAAGCGCGGTGCCCACTGAGTCGGGCGACCGAGCGCAGACGGTCTTGGGGACGTCGATGTCCTTGCGTGTGAGGAGCTGAAGGCTGCGCAGCTTGTCGCGGGAGCGCGCGATCGCGACGGCGGTGTTGAGCACCGGGATGCCCATCATGTCGAACTGGCGCACGACCGCGAGCCCGTAGTTCGTGATCGACGCGCCGATGCGCGGCACGACGAGGTCGGCGTGCGGGATGGGCCCGGCGCCGAGGTACATCTCGGGGCGCCCCCTCGAGATGGCGATCTGGAGGTCGAGCGGATCGATGACGCTCACCTCGTGTCCGCGCGCCCGGGCGGCGAGCACGAGGCGGCTGGTCGAGTAGAGGGCCGCGTTTCGAGACAGAACGAGCAGTCGCATCGTGGGAAGGCAACGCTAGCTGGGTCGCACTTGTGTGGGAAGTGGAGTTCGAAGTCTATGAAATAATGCGACTAAGTCACGCAAGTGGCCTCTCGTCGGGCGCCCGAGCCTGCCCCACGAAATTCGGGGCGCGCGGCGGCGACACGGCGTAAGCTCCGCGCATTCGAGCGACATGACCTGGCCGCGAAGCGAAGACGAAGAGCCTCTGCCGGAGCTGCCGCCGGCCGAAGAGGCGGACGGCGAAGCCGATGAGTCCGCGACGCCCGTGGAGTACGACGAGCTGCACGACGATGATCCCCTCGAGGACGCCGTCGCGAGCCTCGGCGACGATGGGCTCGAGGTCGACCTGAGTGAGCTCGCCGCCGACCGGCTCCCTCTCGAGGAAGAGGCCGCGGGCGTCGCGCCGGACGAAGATCTCGGCGCGGAGCTCCCCGAGCTGTCGCTCGTCGCCGATCTCGAAGAGGGCGTCGTCGGCGGAGAAGACGACGCGGACGCCCTCGACGGGGTCGACACGCTCGCCGGAGAGCAGCCCGGCGATCAGGGCGAGGAGGGACCGACCGAAGACGACGAGGAGCTCACCGCCGACGCGCTCCCGGATCTCGACGCGGACGACGAGGGCGAGGTCGACGACGCGGAGCTGTACGAGCGCGGGGCCCTCGTGGCCGAGGCGCACCCGCGCGACCTCGGGTGGGCCGACGAAGCCTGGGGGGTTCGCCTCCTCGCGGAGGGGGGGGTCACCTCGGTGGCGCTCGTCGATGGCGCCATCTGCGCCGACGGAGTGCAGGGGAGCACTGCGTTCGCGCGCCCCACGGCGGCCGAGCTGACGCGGGAGGTGCTGGCGCTCGCCCCGCTCGACGCCGGCGCTGCGGCCGCGGCCCGGGCCCGCCGAGCCGCGCCGCCCGAGCTGCCCTCGGGCCACGTGGCGCGCGGAGTGGGCGGGTGCGAAGAGCTGTGGATCGCCGTGGACGACGACGGCGAGCTCACCCTCGCCTCGGCGCGGCTCCCTGGCCGCGTCATCCCGGCGCTCCCGTTCGAGCACACGCCGAGCGAGGTCGCGGCGCGCGATGGACTGGTCGCGCTGCGGGTCGACGAGGTCGGCGTCTACCAGGTCCTGCCCGGCGCGCCGGCGGCCGAGCGCTTGGAGGGTACGCGCGGCGCGTCCGCGTTCACCGTCATGGGCGCGCGTGGCGCGCGCGGGGCCGTGGTGGTGTCGGCGCACGCGGAGCCGGGGCGCGTCACCCTCGTCGCGCACGGGGCGGACGGCCCGCGGGTCGTCGGCGCCCTCGAGGCGCGCGGGAGCCCGGCGCCGGCGTCGGGCGCGGCTGCGCAGCTCGTGTACGACCCCGAGGGCGATTGTGTGTATATTGCAACTCACCTCGGGCTGTTCGTCGCTTGGCGACCCCCAAGGAGCGGGTAGCGGTCCTGCGGGCTCGGGCCCTCACAGAGGAGGCTTCGGATGGCGGTGCTGGTCCAGAAGTACGGTGGCTCGTCGGTCGCCGACGTCGAGAAGGTGGGGCACGTGGCCGATCGGGTGGTCGCGGCGCGGCGCGCCGGGTGGGACGTGGTGGTCGTCGTGAGCGCCATGGGCAAGTCCACCGACGAGCTGCTTGCGCTCGCGAAGCGGGTGGCAGCGGCGAGCGGCGCGGCGCGCGAGCCGCGCGAGGCGCCGCGCAGAGAGCTCGACATGCTCGTCTCGACGGGCGAGCGCGTGACGATGGCGCTCCTGTCGATCGCGATCTCGGGCCGCGGCGAAGAGGCCATCAGCTTCACGGGGAGCCAGTCGGGCATCCTCACAAACGATCGGCACTTCGACGCGCGCATCATCGAGGTGCGACCCCACCGCATCGAGGACGAGCTCGCGCGCGGGCGGGTCGTGATCGTGGCTGGCTACCAGGGCATGAGCTACAAGCGCGAGATCACCACCCTCGGACGCGGAGGCTCCGACACGACCGCCGTGGCGCTCGCCGCCGCGCTCAGCGCCCATCGGTGCGAGATCTACAGCGATGTCGACGGGGTCTACACGGCCGATCCACGCGTGGTGGCCGACGCGCAGCACCTCCCTGAGGTCGACTTCGCGACGCTCTCCGAGATGAGCGAGGCCGGCGCGAAGGTGCTGAACGCCCAGGCCGTCGAGTGGGCGCGGCGCAACAAAATCGCGCTCCACGCGCGACGGACCGGCGATCCCGTGGTCCCTGAGGGGCAGCCCGTTCGTGAGACCGTGGCGTCGCCGGGCGCCGCGCCCGGGGCCCGGGCGGTGGTCGGCCTCGACAACGTCGTTCGCGCGACGGTGCGAGGCGTCGCGGGCCCGTTTCTCGAGTGCGCGCACGAGCGCGAGGTGCCGCTGCTCGACGTCCTCGAGCAGGACGAGGGCGATGCCTTCGCCGTGATCCCGCTCCTGAACGTGCCCGACTGGAGCTCCGCGCGGGCCGCGCTGGCGCCGACCCTCGGGGGCGGCTCGCTCGACGAGGAGCTGGCTTATGTGTCCGTGGTCGGTGACGGGCTCTTGAACGACCGCGGGCTGCCCCGGTTCGCCTCGGCGCTCGCGTCGGCTGGCGTGCGCACGCTGTCGCGAGGAGGTCACGCGCTGCGGCTCTCCGCGCTCGTCCGTCGCGCCGATTCGGCGGCCGCCCAGCGCGCCCTGCACGCGGCCTTCGTTGGCTCGTTGGCAGTCGGCTGACGCTTGTGGCCAGTGGCCTTGCAGTGGCTGGCAGGGGAGGGGGGGCTGCTCACCACATGGCCGCCCAAGGGCGGTCTGCGCGCCCCTCCTACATGCTGCTGCCTCCTGGAATCTAACGGGAAAGAGAAGAATGTGAGTGCGCGTTTCATGTGTGCACGCTACCTTCGTAGGCTTGGAGGCCGTCCACATGAAGCGACTGTTCTGGCTTGCGGGATCATCGGTCATGCTCCCTCTCCTCGTCGCCGCGTGCGGCGACGCGGACCTTCCCGGGGACAACCCGGACAGCAGCACCTCGCCGGACGGCGCGCTGCCGGACGGCGCGGGTCCGGGCGTAGACTCCACGGTTCCACCCGTTGACGGCTCGAGGCCCGACACTTCAGTCCCCGACGCGACCTTGCCGGATGGCGCGAGGCCCGACGCGACCCCGCCGGACGCTGGCCCCGACGCGTCGGATGGCGGCACACCCGACGCCACACCGGACGCGGCGGACTCGGCCCCGCCGCAGACCTGCGGCGTAGGGTTCCCCGCGCAGTGCAACGTCGGTGACCGGTGTCGAAGCGACGACGACTGCGAGGGCCTCTGTACCGGCGGCGTGTGCGCGCCTCCGTCGTACACCGACGGGAAGCTCTCGCCGTCGCTGGGCGAGACCGCCATCGACTGCGGCGGCCCTGGCGCCGCGGCGAACCCCGCGTACCGCTGCGAGAACACCATCGCGTGCCTCGTGAACGACGACTGCAAGAGCCTCTCCTGCAGCCCGAAGACGAACACCTGCGCGGCGGGCGCGTCGTGCTCGAGCACGGCGACCCAGGGCGTGTCGGGCATCGAGACCTGCGGCGGCGGCGAGACCCCCTCCGCCACGCACGAGAGCTGCTGCTCCACGCTCAAGCTGCCGGCCACGACCACGCGTCGCCTCGACAAGTACGAGATCACCGCGGGCCGCATGCGCCGCTTCATCGCGGGGATCACCGCGGCGAACGGCGGCGTGGCGAACATCCGCGCGTGGGTCAACGCCTACGCGGCGGCGAACCCCACCTCGCAGCTCGGGTACCTCGCCGCGAACTTCCCGGGCCTCATCGACAGCGTGGTGCCGGCGACCGCCACGCCCACGGCCGCCCTCAGCCTCGTCACCACGATGGGGACCTTGGTCATCGATCCCATCAACGTGGCCGACGGTTGCTACGTCGGCAACGGCTCCTACGGCCACTCGACCTACTACTGGAACGACGCCACGCGGAACGCCTTCCGCATGACGCCGCGCGTGCACTCGCAGGCCACGCTGGACGAGAAGCCCATCAACTGCGTCAACTCGCTCATGTACATGGCGTTCTGCGCCTGGGACGGCGGCGAGCTCGCGCGCATGGAAGACTACCGCGAGGTGTGGGGGAGTCAGGCGGAGGCGCTGCCCGGCGGCCCGACCGTGTACCACCCGTGGGCGGCGATCTTGCAGCCCGGTGAGTTCAACTGGCGCAACGGGTTCCACGCGACCGAGGGCACGCTCGGCTTCCGCTGCCCGGTCGGCTGGCCCGGATGCATCGACGACACGCAGCCCAACCACTACCGCTTCCCCTTGCGGAACGCGAACGGCACCAACATCAACCTCGCGAACGACGGGATCCCGCTCATCTCTGCGCCGGGCCGCTTCCAAATGGACGAGACGCTCGCCACCTCGGCGAACGGGCAGGGGTGGTACGACGTCGCGGGCGACAACCTCGAGACCGGGTGGGTCGACAACCCGCCGACCGACGCGCCGGTGCCCGTCAACTCGCGCATCACCGACTACTGTGACACCACGTTCGGCAGGCCGGGTCCGGGCGAGACCGCCTGCACCCGCATCGACAGCGCGGGCAATCCCAAGAACGGCGTGCTGCGGTACTCGGGGCCCCTCCCGCACCTGCCCCTCGTGGGCTATTCGTGGGAGGGCCACGCGCGCTACAACGAGGCGTACCTCGCCGGCCGAAACGCGACGCCGGCGAGCTGGAAGCCCGTCACCTGGCAGTACGGCAAGGCCAGCGGGCGCTGCGCGCGCACCTACTGAGCGCGCCGCGCTGCCGCTCGGATGAGTGAGGCGACGTCGCCGAGTGGTGGAAACACCCTCGGTCGCGTCGCCTCCGTCGTTTCTGCGGTCCGTGCGGTCCATGGACGGGCGACAGCACCGGCGATCGCCTCGAAGCTGTAGTACCTTCGCGAGGGTGCGGGGTGTGCTCCCTTTCGGATGGTTCGTGATCGCGCGGATCGCGGCGTGCGCGGCGCCGCCTCCACCTCCCGAGGCGCCTCCTCCCCCGGCCGACGTCAGGCCGCCACCCACGGACTGGTCCAAGGTGCCCCTCACGCCTGCCCCGACCCCGGCGCCCCCTTCGACCGCGAGCTACGAGGAGGCGATCCGTGAGCCCGAGCCCACCGGCCCGCGCGACGACCGCCTCCAGCTCACGGACCCTCAGCTCACGGGCCCGATGAACGGCGTCCTCGCCCGCTGCTCCGTGCCCTCGCACGCGAAGGTCACGATCAGGACCGCGGTGCGGAACGGCCGCGCGATCGGCGTGACCGCGACGGTCGCGTTCGAGCACAAGCCGAGGGGCGTGTCCTCGGCGACCCTCCGCTACGAGGCGGGCCTCTCCCGGAAGATCGTCGCCTGCGCCGAAAAGTCCGTGCGAGCGCTCACGTGGCCGCCGAGCCAGCGGCGCGACACGTTCACGACCGTCTTCTGACGCTCGGGGGTCGATCCAGTGACACCGGATCCACCCATGACGGCGCCCCACGTCGGAGGACCTCGCGGCGTAGGGGGGCGGCCCGGGTCGACCTCGGGCGTCTGAGCCCCGCACACAGCTCGTCCGCGCTCAGCTCGTCCGCACCTCGTAGGACAGACGCTCGGGCCTGAGCGGCGCGCGGAGGCGCGCATGAACGAGGCGGCGTCGCCGAGTGGTGGTAACACCCATGGCCACGTCGCCTCGGTCCGTTGCTGCATGAGCTGTCTCCCCGCCCGCCGCTGCGCCTCGGTCCCCCGCGTGCGTCGCCGCTCGCTGCGCGCGACGAAGCGCGCGTGGGCCAGCCTCGCCGCGGTGTGCGTCGGGCTGCACCCGAGCGCCGCGCGCGCGGCGGACGCGGAGGTGCACGCCTCCTCGGTGACCTTCGACGCGGGTCGCGGAGAGCTGCTGCTCGAGGGCGACGTCCGCGTCGACTCGCCGCCGTTTCACCTCCGAAGCCACCGCGTCTCCCTCCGTCGCGTCGGAGGCGGACCGCTCGACGTGAAGGGCGAGGGGACGCTCGCCTTCTGCCCGTGCCTCGGCGCTCCGCTCTCGGTCACCTTCCAAGGGGCGAAGGTGGCGCCGCCCGCGGATCTGTTCCTCGAGCGCCCCACGCTCGCGCTGTACGGCCTGCCGGTGCTCTGGCTACCCGCGTTCTGGCTCCGCGCGCCGTCCCGGCCGGGTCTGCCCCCGCCGGTTCTCGCGTACCGCGGCAGCGATGGACTGTACGGAGGTCTGGGCGGCCACCTCCCATGGCACCGCGCTTCGGGCGAGATCGGCGCGCTCGACCTCCGACTCGGCGGCTACACGCGCGGAGGGGGCGTCGTCGACGCGCGCTTGCTCTCGCCCACCTCGCAGACCCACGTGCGCGTGGATCACCTCACCCGCACGGGGCTCTCCGTCGACGCACGGGGCTTCGGCGCGGGCGCGCTCGCGCCCGTGTCCTGGGACCTCGACCTGCTCCGCGGGGACCGCGCGCTCGTCGCCACGACGCGGCTCGACGACGCCGCGCGGCCTTGGGATCGCGCCTCCATCGAGGCTACCTGGGCTCCCGGGTGGGGCCGCGTGACGGGCGGCGCAGAGAGCGCGCTCCCTCGCGGGGGCTCGATCGACTCGCTCGGCGCGACGGGCCCCGTGGTTGGCTTTGGCGCACGCGGCGTGTCCGCCGGCGGTGCGGCGCAGGGCTGGATCGACGCGGCCGCGCGCTCGCTGTCGACGACCGGCGAGGCGAGCGGCGTGGTTCACGTTGCTCGCGCGCGCGGCGGCGCGGAGCTCGTGGGCACGCTCGGCGCGATCGCCGGAAAGGTCGGCGCGACAGCGGAAGCGACCGGCACCCACGGGCCCGGCCTCGGCCCGCAGCGAGACTCGCTGGGGCTCCTCGCGGCGCTCGTCCGCGCGCGCGCGGGCGTGCCGCTCGCCCGCCGCTTCGGCGACCGAAACGGGGGACTGGTGCACACGGTGGAGCCGCTCGTCACGGCGGCCGCAGGAGGTCTGTCGGGCCGCCCCGCCCTCGGGATCACTCCGCTCTCCGGAGACGTGCCTGAGGCTCGCTCCGCGGCGGTCGCTGCGGGCGTGAGGACGGCGCTGGGCCCCGTCGCGAGCCGCTCGGCGCTCAGCCTCGAGCTCACGGCGGGCGCGCTGACCGCTCGCGATCGCCCCACAGCCGGCGCGCAGGGCAGGCTCGCGGCGCGCTCGCGCTGGGCGGCGGCGTCCGCGCAGGGGGGGTGGCTCGCGGGAGACGCCACCGGCCTCCCCAGCGCCGCCTTCGCCGAGGCGCGAGCGCGGGTGGGCCCCGAGGACGGGGTGCGTGTGCAGGGGCGGGTCGTCTACGGCTCGACGGTCGACGCGACCGGGGCCGCGCGCCTCGCGGACGGCGGCGCCGACACGCCCGGTCCGTGGCTGACCTCCGCGGGCACGTCCGTCGGAGGTCGTGGGACCGTCCCGGTGGCGCGGCGCGTGAGCGTCTCCGGCGGGGCCGACGGGGCGGTGCTGACCTCGCGCAGCCCCACGCTCCTCGGCGCGTTCGGCGCCCTCGAGCTCCGCGACGCCTGCCAGTGCTTGCTCGTGCGTGCGGTCGGCTCCGGTCGGCTCGGCCGCCCCGGCGTCGACGTGTGGCTCAGCCTGGAGGTCCTCACCGACCGGGGCGCGCCGCCAAAGTGAAAGTGAAAGTCAAAGGCGAATCTTCCGTGATTTCGGTCAGTTGCGTTGCAACCCAAGCAGAACTTCGGCATCGTAGAGGGCATGAAGGGCGACGCCAAAATCATCGATCTGCTGAACGAAATCCTCACGGGGGAGCTCACCGCCATCAACCAGTACTTCTTGCACGGCAAGATGCTGAAGAACTGGGGGTTCGCGCGCCTCGCCGCGAAGCTCCACGCCGAGTCGATCGACGAGATGAAGCACGCCGACCGCCTCATCGAGCGCGTGCTCTACCTCGAGGGGCTGCCGAACGTGCAGCGGCTCGGCAAGATCAACGTCGGCCAGACGGTCCCCGAGATGTTGAAGAACGACTACGGCGTCGAGCTCGTCGCGATCCCGCTGTTAAACCGCTCGATCGCGACCTGCCGTGACGCCGGCGATCACGGCACGGAGGAGCTCCTCCGAGACATTCTCACCTCCGAAGAGGAGCACGTCGACTGGCTCGAGGCTCAGCTTGAGCTCGTCAAGCAGCTCGGCGAGGCCAACTACCTCGCCCAGCAAATTCGCGACTAGGTCCGCGCTTCGCGCGACGTGACCGGAGCCGCGCCGCCGAGAGCGGCGCGGCGGCTCGTGTTTTCGAGGAGGCCTCAGGCCGGTTGTCAGTTGAAGCCGCCGTTTCGAAGAAAACGTTGGCGCCCCTTGAAATTGAAAACGGGTTTCAGTATCACTCAAGGGCGATGTACGTGTGCAGCTGCTTCGCCGTTACCGACTCCGAGATCGAGCAAGTCCTCGACGCGGGCGCGCGCTCGGTCGCCGAGGTGACCCGCGCCTGCCGCGCCGGCGGCGACTGCGGCGCGTGCCATGGGCAAATCGCCGAGCTCCTGGCCGACCGCGAGGCCGACCTCGTCCCGTGCGGCGCGCTCGGCCGTAAGTTCTGCGCGGCCTAGGCAGGCCTAGTCCCCTGGAAACGTGATCCCTTCCAGAAGTCGCGCGGCTCGGCCTTTCGCCACAAGGGAGCGAGGGGGTGTCCCGTTTTCGGCGGCGGTGGGAGGATACTCATGTTCGAGGGTCGGCGTTCTCGCGCGGTCACACCCAAAAGCACTGTCCCCTGAGCGCAAAGCGCCGCCTCCACCGCGCGGAACGACGTCCGAGTTGAGGACGGGCCCGCCGCCGCCGAAAACGGGGCACCCCATCGCTCCTCGGCATGACACCGAAGACCGGACTTCTGATACGAACCACGACTCCAGGGGACTAGAACAAGTCTGCGCCTGAGCGCTCAGGGCTCGCCTTCGTGGCGCGTCGCGAGCTGCTCGACGAGGTACGAGGCCACCTCGCTCGGCTTGGTGCCCGGGCCGAAGCCCGCGTCGTACCCGAGCTCGAGGGCGAGCTTGTGGTCGATGCGCGGCCCGCCGAGGAGCAGCAGCACCTTGTCGCGGTAGCCCTGCTTCTTGACGAGGTCGACGAACGCGAGCGCGTTCTCCTTGTGGCAGTTGCGCTGCGTGATGATCTGGCTCACGAGCACGGCGTCTGCGTGGAGGGCGCGCGCCCGCTCCGACAGCTGCTCGTTCTCGACCTGGGCGCCGAGGTTGAAGGACTCGAAGCCTTTGTAGCTCTCCAGGCCCTTGTCGCCCGCGTAGCCCTTGTAGTTGAGGATGGCGTCGATGCCGACGGTGTGGGCGTCGGAGCCGGTGCACGCCCCCACGACCACGAGCTTCCGGCCGAGCCGCGCCTTGATGCGGTGCTCGATCTCCTCGCGCGTGAGCGCCTCGGTGCGCACCTCGGGGACGTCGATGACCGAGACGTCGACGGAGTGGACGGAGTGGCCGTACACCACGAAATACGTGTATCCCGCGGCGCACTCCTCCATCGTGGCTACGAGCGGCTCGCGGAGCCCGTGCTCGCTCGCGAAGCGCTTCGCGGCCTCGCGCGCCCGGGCCGAGGGCGGCAGCGGGAGGACGAAGGACATCTGGACCATGCCGTCGCCCTCGCGGTCGCCATAGGCGCGGAGGGGGGGCGCGTGGGTCTCGGGCGGGTGCATGTCAGGCCTCTCCAGTCGTCGGGGTGGCGTCGTTGGCCTCGAGCAGCTCGAGCACGGGGTTCAGGTAGCCGGGCGAGCGCTCGAACACACCCGCGTAGCCCTTGCCACCTGTTCGGGTGCGCTTCACGTCGGCGAAGGCGCCGCGCGACATCGCATCCCAGAGGCCCTCCTGGCTCACGGACACGAGCAGGTCGTGCGCCTCGTCGAGCACGAGCGCCGCGCGCTTCGCGACGATGCCGTCGCGCTTCCACTCGATCTCGTCGCCGAGGTGCTTGCAGGCGTTGAACACGTAGCGCGTCGCCTTCAGCGACAGATAGCGGTCCATCAGCATCGGGTTGTGGATCGCCTCGCTGAACATGCCAAGCAGCTCGATGCTCTGGTCGGTGGCGATGCCGACCAGGTTGAAGAGCGCGTCGTGGACGTGGCTCTGGAAGACGTCGCCGGTCTTGTGTTTGGTGGGCGGCATCCACTTGATGGGGTGCCGAGGGAACACCTGCCGAATGAGCTGGGCCTGCGCGATCTCGTAAAGGAAGCTGTCCTCGCGCCAAGGGTCGATCTCGTACGCGTGGCCGAGCCCCATGTGCTCTTCCGTGACCCCGGCGCGGAGGGCGAACGCCTCGTTGATGAACTGGCTCGCGAGCACCGTATGGGCCTTGTCGACCGCGTCGGCGGTGGTGAGGTAGTTGTCCTCGCCGGTGTTGATGACGATCCCGCTCCGCGCGATGAAGCGGCGGGAGACGTACTGATCGACGAAGTTTCTGCACATGTTGATGTCGCGGAACAGGATCCCGTACATCGCGTCGTTGAGGAGCATGTCGAGCCGCTCGACCGCCGCCATCCACGCGATCTCGCTCATGCACAGGCCGGACGAGTAGTTGGTCTGGTGGATGTAGCGGCCGTAGTCGAGGGCGGCCTCGTCGGTCGCGCGCCGAATGATCTTGAAATTCTCCTGGGTCGCGAACGTGCCGCCGTAGCCCTCGGTGGTCGCGCCGTGGGGCACGTAGTCGAGCAGCGACTGCGCGGTCGCGCGGATGACCGCGACGATGTCGGCGCCCGCCTGCGCGGCGGCCTTCGCCTGCACCGCGTCGTCGTAGATGTTGCCGGTCGCGACGATGACGTACTTGAGGGGCGCGGGGCCCGGCGGAGTGCGCGCCTTCTTCTCCTCGCGGAGCGCTCGCGCGGTGTCGATGCGCTGGATCGCCGCCTGGGTGTGCGGGGCGAGCGCGCGCCGCACCTCGTCCGGACCGGGGCCACCCTCGCCGCGGTCGAGGTCGCGCCCGAAGGCCAGGCGTTCGGCGGCGTCTTGAAGATCGTCGGCGCCGGCGAGCAGCGCGCGCCCCAGGAAGAAGCTGATGCCGCGGCCGAGGACGCCCGCCTTTTGGTAGCGTTCGACGGCGACGTTGACCAGCGGCGCGCCGCGATCGTCGACGCCGTCGACGCCGTACGACCGCAGGATCGTGCGCTCGACGCCCACGCTCGTGTGGCGGTCGATGTAACGCTGCACGTCGTCGGCGACCCCCGCGGCCAGCGCTCGGCAGCCCGCGACCTTCTCAGTGTCCATGGGAACGGTGGCCATGGGCTTTCCTGCCACAAGAGCCGGGAACTTCCAATGTTTCTGCCTCCCCGGCGCGGCCGGAGGCGTTCGCGGTCAGCGCACGAGCGCGAAGGCTACGCCCGCGAGGCCGACCACGAGCCCGCAGGCGGCGGCCAGCGCGCGGCGGCCCCCTCGCGTGCCGCCGCTCACGAGCGCGAGCGCGCAGACGGCGGCGAGCAGCGAGCCCGCGCCGAGGGACGCGAGCGCCGCGGCCTTGGGCGTGCCGTCCTCGCCGTGCGCTTTCGCGAGGGCGCCCTCGTTCGGTCGCGCGAGCCCGGGCGTGCGGGCCGCGAGGACGAGCATGCGCCGGGCGTCGATTCGCCCCAGCGCGAGCTCTGCGCGGCGCCGTCTCGCCGGGTTCCCCGAGAGCGGTCCAGAGGTCGCGACCTCGGCGGAGCGGATGGCGTGCCACGCGATCTCGGCGAGGTCGTCGTCGCCGCGGGCCTCGGCGTCGTCGGCGATGGCCTGGAGGCGCGCGTGGCCACGGTCGGCCCACGGCGAGAAGGGCGCGACGTGCGTCGCGGCGAGGTAGGCCTCTGCCACCGCGAGCTCGGGGTTCTTCGCCGCGAGGGCCGCGTCGCTGGCGCGTATGGCGCGCGCGCCCTCGTCGGCCTCGTGGGTGCTCGCGGCGGCGACGAGCGCCGCGAGGGTGAGAGCCCCGGCCGCGGCTCCACCGAGCCACGCGCGTCGCCGGGCTGGGCCGGGCGGCGAAGAGAGCGCCGCGCGGGGCCCTGCCGCGCGGTGAACGTCGGTCATTGCAGGTCCCGCTTGCGGAAGATGAGCGACGCGAGCACGAGCAGCAGGGCCGAGTAACAGAGGGCGTTCACGCCGCACCGCGCGACGTACCCCACCACCGGGACGCCGTCGACCTGGCCGAGGAGCACCGGGCGCTCGGGCACGTACAGGTTCAGGTTCGGGACCACCCTCGCGATGAGGCTCCCCGTGCTGCGGGCGAGCGGCCCGACCACCCGCACGGGCAGGTTCGCGAGGGTCTCGGCGGAGCGCCCCAGGATGAAGATGCCCGCGGTGAAGATCGCCGTGAGGAACGGTGATGAAAACGCGGAGAAAAATAGGGTAATTGCCGTCACTATCGCGACCTCGAGCATCGTGAGCGCGCGCACGACGCGAGGACCAGCGAGCGCTCTCCGGCGGCCGGCGCGGCGAGGAGCGCCATCACGGCGAAGAACACGACCGACCATGGCGCGAGCAAGAACGCCCGCGCGGCCTTGAGGCGCCAGAGGCCGACGCCGAGCAGCGCGAGGAGCCCGGCCGCGGCCCCCGCGACCGCCGCGAGGCTGCGGCCCGACTGGTGCGCCAAGAGCCCGAGCGCGGTGCCGCCGTCCACCATGACGAACACGCCGAGCGTGAGCCAGGTGCCCACGAACTTGCCGAGCACGAACTCGTGCCGGACGAGCCTCCGGGTCAGGATCGGGAACAAGGTCTTCAGCTCGATCTCCCGATGAAGAGAGGTCGAACCCAAGACGATGGCGACGAGCACGGCGTAGAGCGAGATCGACGCCGCGCTCACGTCGGACACGACGCGCTTCTCTTGGTGCAGCGACATCGCCCCGAGGATCACCGAGTAGAGCGTGGTCGCCAGCGCGAGCCCGAACAGCCCGTAGAGCACGCGCGCGCGCACGGCCTCACGATAGCTATTGAGCGCGATGGCGAGGATGCGTTGGAGCACGTTCCTAGCCCTGGCGAGGGGGGCTGTGCCGCGCGGCGATGTACCGGCGGAGGATGTCGGGCGTGCTGAGCAACACGGTGCGCAGGCGCTCTTCGAAGAGGTCGCGCACGAGGCCGGGGCCGAGGTCGACCAGCACGGCATAGGTCACGAGCGAGCGCGGCCCCGTGGCACCTTCGCTAGGAGGGACAGGATCGACGTGAAAGTAGCCCCACGCGTCGCGCACGTCGTGCGGGCGGCTGGGCACGAGCCAGAAGTGCACCTCGCGGCGCCACGGCTCGTGCCGCACGCGGAGCGTGTACCTCGCCTCGATCATCGCGGTGCCTTGGCGCAGCTCGACGAGGTCGTCTTGTGCCACGCGGTCGACCAGGGTGGCGCGCTTGGTGCGGGGGAGCAGGTGCCGGTAGGAGGCGACGTCTTCGAAGATCTCCTGGAGCTCCGACACGGAGGCGTCGATCACCGCGTAGGTGAGGCCCCCGACGTAGCGCCGATCTTCGCCCTCGATCGTCACCGCTCGCGTGACGGTCTCGCCGCGCGCGAGCCGCGCGCGCTCGGTCGGCGAGAGCTCCTCGGCGTGGGCACGGCCCGCGGTGGCGAGGGGCGCCGTCGCGAGGGCGGCGGCCACGAGGAGGCCTCGCGCGCGGCGTCGCCGCGTGGGTGCCGTCGCCGACGAAGCGGGAGTCTGGCTGTGCATGGAAGGAGAACGCACGGCACCCGGAGGGTAATCATGCCCCGAGCACGCGCGCAAGGATCGGGTAGGGCGCGGTAGGGCGCGGTAGGGCGCGCTGGCCTTCCTCTCCCGGGCTCGACCCGCGGGTCAGAGCGTGACGATGCGGACCTTGGGGCCGGTGGTCACGCGCAGCTCGCGCCCCGTGCTCTCGTGGAGATCTCCGTCGATCATGTACTCGACGCGCTCGCCGCCGCGCGCCACGATCGTGGCCCCGGGGACCACGGCCTCGTACGTGGCGCTCGCGGACATCGGCCGGCCGAGGAGCACGCGGGGGAGGTTCGCCACGAACCGCGCCGGCGACGCGTGGATGCCGAGCAGGTGAAAGCACCCGTCGCGCTCCGCGTAACGGTGAAATGGGCGAAAATTCAGGCCCATCTGGTCGATCGTGCCCCCCGCGACGCTGAGGTAGTCGCGCTCTTCCCAGGAGGTGCCGTCGTCGAAGTGCACCTCGCCGCGGAACGGCGCGGCCATGCGGCGAACCGTCGCGCCGCCGATGAGCGCCGAGCCGACTCCGCGGAGCAGCGTGCGCGCCGCGATGACCGGGTCGGGTGGGCCGCCGGCGTAGTACTCCGCGAGGAAGCCCCGGACGGCGCCGGTGCCGAACAAGAACCCGTAGTGGTTGCCGACACGGGCGACGTAGCGCTCGACGTTGGAGAGCGGGCGGACGGCCCGCGCGGCGTACGCCCGGAGCACGCGCGACAGGAGCCCCTCGGGCCTTCCCCGCGCGACGCCGACCGAGTTGGCCACTGTGTTCATGGTGCCGCCGCGGAGGAACGCGATCTGCGGGAGCGCGCTGCCACGGTACACGTCGATGAAGCCGGTCAGCGTGACGTGGTTCGTCCCGTCGCCGCCGCTGATGCCCAGCACGTCGATGTCGAGCCGCTTGAAATCTTCAGCAATTTTATACAGGTCGTCGAGGGAGCGGGCCTCCCGTACGACGCCGTGATCGCCGAGCGCGCTCGCGAGGCGCCGCGCCGCGCGCGGGTCCTTGAGGTTTCGCCGACTCTTGGGGTTGAGGACGACGCCGATTCCAGCCATTCGCGGCGAAGCATTCCCCCGCGCGATCGATCCGTCAAGGAACGGTCGCTTTTCTTCCCCGGGTGCGTAGGCTCATTCGCGCGGCTCGCGCAGCTCGCGCGTTCGCGCGGCTCGCGCGGCTCACGCGGCGAAAGTGCCGCCTACGAAGGAGCCCGACGCGTGAAACCTGTCCGTTTGGAAGACGCTCTCACCCTCGCCCGCACGAGCGCGCTCGTGGCGCCGGCGCCCGACCGCGCCCTCGTCGTGGCCGAAGGGCCCGACCGCGTCGGGTGGCTGAACGGCCTCCTCACCGCCGACGTGAGCTGCGCCCGGGCCGGCCAGGTGGCCTTCTCCTTCCTCTGCGAGAAGAAGGGCAAGATCGTGTGCGATCTGCACGTTGTCTTCGAGGCCGACCGCGCGCTGCTCTCCGTGCCGGCCGCCTCTCGCGCCAGCGTGCTCGAGGTCCTCGACCACCACCTCATCATGGAGGACGTGAGCCTCTCGGTCTCCGAGCAGCCGATCTTTCGCGTGTACGGTCCGAGGGCGCCCGCGGTGCTCACGTCGCTGGGCGGGTGGGCGTGGTCCGTCGGCGGGGAGGGAGGTGGGCTCTTCTTGGGGCCGACGGACGAAGCGGACGCGGACACGTTCGGCGAGGCGCTCGCGGGTGCGCTGCGCGAAGCCGACGGTGGGCTCGCCTCGGCGGAGGTGGAAGAGGGGGTGCGGGTCTCCCTAGGGCTCCCGCGCCTCGGGGTGGACTACGGCCCCTCGAACTACCCGCAGGAGACCTCGCTGCACGGGCTCGGCGTCTCGTTCTCGAAGGGCTGCTACCTCGGCCAGGAGGTGCTGTATATGCTCGAGCACCGCGGCCACGCCAAGCAGCGGCTCGTGCGCCTCGAGGGAGCGGGCGAGGTGCCGCCGGTCGGGGCCCCCGTGGCCCGCGCCGACGGCGCCGAGGTGGGCGCGGTGACGAGCGCCGTGGCTTCGCCGACCGGGTGGACCGGCCTCGGCATGCTCAAGCGCGCCCTCGCGGTCGCCGGGGGCGAGGTGCAGGTGGGGGCGCACGCGTGCAGAGTGCACGCGATCGTCTCCGAAGAGCCCCGTGTGGCGACTCAGGGTCCTTAGAGTCGGCGTTCGAGCTTGAAGCGTCGGCCTGGGCCCTCGTCGGCGGGGAGCTCCGACACGCGCAACATCTCCAGCGCGATCTCGCTTGATCGAGCCGTTCTTGCCGAGGCGCAGGTGGAGCCGCTCGCCGTCGCTCTTCACGACCTCGCAGCTCCCGAAGGCGAAGTGCTCCACGCGGTCACCGGGATCGGGCGTGGGGGTCTCTTCCTCGGCGACCTGCGGGCGCACGGGGCGCGTGGGGATCGGCTGCGCGAGGCCCGCGCCGCCGAGGCCGCCCACAAAGGGAGACGGCGAGGAGGGACGGTCGGCGCTCGCCTCGATCGCTCGCGCGAAGGACGGCTCGCTGGGCGCCGCGGCTGGCGTGGCGAGCGTGGAGAGCGTGGAAAGCGTGGAAAGCGCGGGCGTGGGAGGCACAGAGGGCGCGGAGGGGTGAGGCGCGCGCACGTAGGCGGCGCTGTCGGCAGCCCGCGGGGCCGCGGGGGCCTCGCCCTCGCCCACGAGGCACGCGTCGAGCGCCGTGGCGGTCACCGCCTCGACGAGCTCGCCCGCGGCGAGGCGCGCGCCCAGCGGCTCCAGGACTTGGATCAGCGCGAAGAGGGGGCCGTCGAGCCGTCCCTCCAGCGACACGAGCACGAGCTCGCCGAGGAGCGTGTGCGCGCTGCCGTCTGCGGCCCGGAGCTCGGCGGCGGCGAGTCGGCCTGCGGCGTGAACCCAGGCGGGCCCGGGGCGGTCGGCGCGGAGCGAGGGGAGCAGAGATGCGCCCGCGGGGACACGGAGGAGTCGGGTCGTCATGGTTGGGTCTCCGGCCGCGGCGCTGAGGAGGGGGTCGTGTGGTCGCAGCCGTCGCGAGGCTCGCCGCGCTGGGGCTCCTGGGGGCAGCGGTCGTACTTGTCGACGATGCCGTCGCCGTCCGAGTCGCGGCCCTCGGGCGCGTACGTGATCCCGAGCACGAAGCGGAAGCGTGGGACCGTGACGGTGTCGGGGGAGAGTCCGCCGCCGCCGCCGAGCAGGAGCGAGAGATCCCCCGACGCGAGCGGCGCGGTGCGGACCGACAGCAGCCACTCGGCGGGCACCAGCAGGCGGCCGTTCGGCGTGGAGACCGTACCGCTCGGACCTCGGGTGACGTCGGCCTGTTCGGCGAGGTTGACGAGCGCGCGGGCCTCGAGCTGCACAGTGAGGAGCTCGCGCGGGAGGACGTCGAAGCCGCCGCCCAGGCCGGTGGCGATCTGCGTGCCGATTCGCGCCCCGAGCAGGTTCGAGGTGGGGCGGACCCGCGCGCCAAGCTCGGCGCCGAGCGAGACCCGGCCGACGCGGTAGTCGCCTGCGAGGGCAGGGGTGAACACCGTGGTCCGCTCGCCCGCGAGGTCGGCCTTGTCGCCGATGGGCGCCGTCGCGCCGACCCGCAGCGTGAGCGCGTAGCTGTGCCCCGCGCCGCGCGCCTTCTGGCTGGTCTGCACGTCGACCCGCGCGCGTGGAATGAGCGCGAGGGCCACGCCGAAGCGGAGATCGCGGATCGACGTGGCCTTCACGCCCTCGCCTCCGGTGAGCGCCGAGAGCCCCGCGCCGCTCTGGCCCAGGGTGATCGGGAGGGCCGCGTCGAAGCCGAGCCGCGACGTGATGCCGTATTGCCAGAGGAAGTTCGTGGTGACCTGATCGTCGATCGCGAACGTCTCGGCGCTCGCGCCCGACGGGCCTGGAGAAGCGGTCCGCAGGGCGATCGGGCGGGATTGGTAGCTCGTGACGAGGCCGAGCGAGAGCTCGCCGGGCGTGGTGGTCTGCGTGCCCGAGACACCCGCGAAACGCGAGGGCCCGGGAGAGGGCCAGAAGGTGTCGCTGTTGAGACACACGGCCGGGTCCCCGCCGCAAGGGCTCTCCGCGCGCGCCACGCGAGGCGCGGCGACCGCCACCGCGAGCGCGAGGCAGCCCAGCGCGAGCCGGCGTGACGTGCGTGGTGGCGGAGCTGCGCTTCCGCGGGCGTCCGTGCCTGACTTCATGGCCGGCACCTTACCAAGGCTAGGCGTGGCGCGGCACCCTTGTCGTCGGAGGGCGTCCCCTTTTTCTTCGTGATCCCGCGGGGAGGAGGCGGTTTGCGCCCACGTTCAGGGGAGCGGGCGTTCGCGCCGAGGAACAGGGAGCGTGTCCCGCGATCCTCGCTGTTCGTCTTCCCCGCTCCTCGTTCCTCGTCCCCGCTCGTCGTCCCGCTCGTCGTCCTTCATCGGCGCTTCTCCTCGCCATCGCGCGGACGCCGTTGACACGACGCGCTCGCCGGCAGCATACGGGGCCCATGAGCCCTGGCACTCACGGTCCGATCGCGGGCGACTCGCGTGGAGTCCTCTCCGACGCCCACCCCCTCGTGCTCGGCAGCGGCTCTCCTCGTCGTCGCGAGATCCTGACGTCCATCGCGGTGCCCCACGTCGTCCACAAGGGGGACGCGAACGAGGACGTGTTGCCCTCGGAGGAGGCCGATGTGTACCTCGCCCGCGTGGCCGAGGCGAAGCTCTCCGACGTGGTCCGCACCCTCCCGGACGCGCTCCGGGCGATCGCGCGCGCGGTGCTCGTGGCCGACACGTCGGTCATCGTTGATGGCGAAATCCTGGGGAAGCCCGAGACATTGGAGGAGGCCGAGGCGATGATCGCGCGCCTCGCCGGCCGCACGCACGAGGTGCACACTCGCTTCTGTCTCGCGCGGCTCGACGGGCCCTTCGCAGAGGTGGAGCACGCCGAGACGGTCGTCACGCGCGTGACCTTCCGCCCCCTCGACGCCGCGCAGATCCGCGCGTACGCGGCGAGCGGGGAGGGGAAGGACAAGGCCGGCGGCTACGCGGCGCAGGGGCTCGGGGGCGCGCTCGTCTCGCGCATCGAGGGCTCGTATTCGAACGTGGTGGGGCTCCCCGCGTGCGAGGTCGCCGTCGCGCTCGAGAAGCTCGGCCTCCGTGGACCGTAGGCCGAGGCTCGGACGCGCCGCGCTCGCGGGGCTTCTCGCGCTCGTGGCGCTCGTGGCGCGCGGCCTCGTCGTGGCGTGGGCGGCGCCACGTATCCCCGCCGCGGCGGACGGCACGTACTACCACACGTTCGCTGAGCGGCTCTCGCGTGGGGCCGGCTACACGTGGGCCTGGCCCGACGGCGCTGTCACCTACGCGTCGCACTACCCGGTGGGCTACCCCGCGCTCCTCGCGCTCCCGTACCGACTCTTCGGTGCACACGCGGGCGTGGCGATGGCGGTGAACGCGGTCCTCGGCGCGCTCCTCGCGGTCTCGCTCTTCGTGGCGCTCTCGCGCGCGGCCTCGCGGGGGCTGGCGCTTGGGGGCGCGTTGGTCGTGGCGCTCCACCCCGCGCTGGTGCCGTACACACCGGCGCTGATGACCGAGGGAGTGACCACGACCCTCGTCGCGGCGGCCTGCGCCGTCGGGCTCGCCTCGCGGCGGCGGTCGCTCCTTGGCCTCGCGGTCGCGGGGCTCTTGCTGGGCGCCGCGACGCTGGCGCGTCCGCAGTGCATCGTGCTCGCGCCCGCGTTCGGGATCGTCTTCGCGCGCGCGCGAACCTGGGGGCCTCGGCTTGGCGTGGCGGCGGGGATGACCGCGCTGGCGCTCGCCGTCTGCGCGCCCTGGACGGTCCGCAACTGCGTGCGCATGGAGAGCTGCGCGCTCGTGAGCGTGAACGGCGGGTGGAACCTCCTGATCGGCGCGCAGACCCGCGGGGGCGCCTGGGAAGAAGTAAAGGTGCCTGACGAATGCCGCGCGGTCTGGGACGAGGCGGGGAAGGACGCGTGCTTCGGGCGCGCGGCCCGCAGACAGATCCTCGCCGACCCGAGGCTCTGGGTCGCGAAGATGCCGCAGAAGCTCGCGGTGACGTTCGACTACTTTGGGGGCGCGCCCTGGTACCTGCACCAGGCGAACCCGGAGGCGTTCCCGTACGACGCGAAGGTGGCCTTGGGGGCGCTCGAGACCGTGGCGTCTCGCGTGCTGCTGATCGGGGCGCTCGTGGCGATGGCGAGGCTGCGCGGGAGGCGGCGCGTGGCGCGCTTTGGCGTGGGCGCCGCGAGCCTCGTGTCCGCGGCCTCGGTCCACGCGTGGCCCGCGTATCTGGGCCTCGTGGCGATGGGGGCGCTGCTCGGTGTGCGGGGGCTGCTACGCGGGCCGGGCGTCGTACCCGCGGCGCTGGCGGTGGTGGGGTCTACCGCGGCGCTCCACGCGGTGTTCTTCGGCGGTGGGCGGTATGGGCTCGTGGCGGCGCCGTTCGTGGCGGCGCTCGGGTTCGTGCAGCGGCGGCGGGGGTGACCGTAGCCCCGCCGTTGGGTCTCGAATCATGCGGGGCTGCGTTTCGCCGCCGGCCAACTACTCCCCCACCGACAAGACTTGGGCTTCGTCGAAGGGAGCGGGCAGCGGCTCAGCGAGCCAAGCGCCGACGACGCAGGAGCAGCGCTCCCGCGAGGACGATCAGGCTTCCTGCCCTAGGGCCCACGGGCGCCGCGGGCGTAGTACCGCAGCTGCAGCCCGCTCCGGTCGAGGTCTCCGCCGAGCCTCCGGCGCCCGAGTCCGTTGCAGAGTCCGCTGCGGGCATCGCGGCGTCCAGGGGGGCCGGGCTTGCGTCCGGGGGCGCCGCATCGGCCTTCGCGTCGGGGACCGCGCTCGCGTCGCTCGGGCCCCCGTCTCCAGCGTCCGCCGTGCTCGCGTCGGGGCTCGCAGCGCCGTCTCCGCTGGCGTCGAGCGAGGCATCGGGGGCGCCGTCGGCGCCCGCATCGGTGACGGGTGAGGTCACGGTGATCCGAGCGCTCGCGCTGAGGCCCTCCGAGTCGGTCATCGTGATGACGTCGGTGACTCCGCCCACCGGACCCGCCACGTACACGCCGGTCGCGGGGTCGAGGGTGCCGCCCGACGCGTTCGTCTCGAAGGCGAACACGAAGCCCGCGCCGTCGCCGCCGGTCGCGACGAACGTCTGCGTGTCGAGCGGCGCGACCGTCGCCGTCTCGGGCGTCAGGAAGGTCGTCCTGATGGCCGCGACGAAGCCGTCCTGCCCCCCGCCGAGCGCTGCCTGCGCCGGCGCCGAGGTGCGGAACGTCGTCGAGCTCGTGTCTCCGGTGAGGTAGGCCGTCCCGTGGTCGTCGGCGGCGATGCCGTTGACCGCGTCCGAGGTGGAGGTGCCGCCCCCGCCGAGGTAGGTCACGTAGGCGAGCGCGCGGCCATCGACGGTCAGCCTCGCCGCGAAGGCGTCGTTGTTTCCGCCGGCGAACGTGGGCTGAATCGCGTTCAGCACCGGGAGGCCCGACTTCGCGAGCCCGCCGACATAGGCCCGGCCGCCGCGGTCGACGGCGATCGCCGCGCCGACGTCGGCGAGGGGCCCGCCGAGGAAGGTCGAGTAGATGAGCGCGCTGCCAGCGGGGTTCAGCTTGGTCACGAAGGCGTCGGTCGCGCCACCGAGGGTGGGCTGGACCGCGTTCATCGTCGGGAAGGTCGGTCCCGACGTCATCCCTGTCACGTACGCGTTCCCGGCCGCGTCGGTGGCGACCCCGTAGGCGCGATCCTCGGCGGTGCTGCCGAGGTAAGTGGAATAGACGAAGGCGGTCCCGTCAGGGCGGAGCTTCGACACGAACGCCTCCGCGCTCCCGCCTCGCGACGTGACTTGGAACGCGTTCGCCATCGGGAAGTCGGTGGACTGGGTCCACCCGGTGACGATGGTGTTTCCGGCGCCGTCTACGGCGATGCCGTAGCCGAGGTCGTCCAGGGCCCCGCCCAGGTAGGTGGAGAATACGAGCGAGCTGCCCGTGGGGGAGAGCTTGCTCACGAAGCTGTCCAGGCCCGCGGCCTTCGCCGCCTGGATGGGGTTCACCGTCATGAAGCTCGTCGAGGTCGTGAAGCCGGTGATGTACGCGCTCCCGAGCCCGTCGACCGCGATGGCGGTCGCGCGCTGGTTGCTGCTGAAGCCTCCGACGTACGTCGAGTAGATCAAATCGTTGCCCGCCGGCGCGAGCTTCGTCACGAAGACTCCGCAAGCGGGGCAGGCCATCGCGTTGACGGTCGGGAAGTCGATCGAGTTGGTGCCGCCGGTGACGTACGCGCTCCCCGCGGCGTCGACGGCCACCCCGTAGGCGCCGTCGATGCTCGCGCCACCGAGGTACGTCGAGTAGACCAGCGCGCCCGTCGGGTCGAGCTTGGCCACGAAGGCGTCCTCGAGGCCTCGCCGCGCCGCCTGGTAGGGAGCGAGGGTTGGGAAAGCGGCCGACTGGGTCCAGCCGGCGACGTAGGTGTTGCCGTCGGAGTCCGCGGCGATGCTGCGCGACGCGTCGCCAAACGTCCCGCCCAGGTAGCTGGAGTAGGCGAGGACCGGATCGATCACGAGCTCGCTCGCCCGGTCGTAGGCCGCCACCTCGAAGCCGACCGCGCGGTCGCCGACCAGGCGGTAGCCGGCGACCACCTCTCGCTCGGCCCCGGAGGGATCACGCTGGAAGACGCGGGGCCGCGGCTGCACGAAGCGCCCCCTCGCCGTGAGCACGCAGAGCTCGCCCGCGGGCGTCAGCGACAGGCCCTGGGCACCTCCGACCTCGAGCGCGATGGCGCCCGGATCCGCGCCGGGGGCGACGACGAAGTCGTATTCGAGCTGCCCTTCCTCGCCGTGGTACACGAGATCGACTCCGTCGATCACGGCGGGGTACCTCACCTCGCCAAACGTCGGCACGTCGCGCCGCCATTTCGACGGATCGGCGCCCACGAAGTAGCTCGCGCGCGCGGTCAGTCGGTGGCTCGCGGTCGGGGAGACACGGCGGCCGCCCGCGACGCGGAGCGTGAGGACCACGTCGGGCTCGACGGGCGCGCTCGCGTCATCCCGGTCTCCCTGGTGGGGCGCCCGCAGTGACAACGTGGCCCCCTCGTCCGAGAGGAAGAGCGCAGTGCCCCTGCGCCGCGCGACGAACCGCACGGGCTCGTCGACCTGGCCCACGTTGGGCTCGAAGGCCAAGGGCCACAGCTTCACGCGCGGCGCGGCGAGCGCGGAGGCCGTGAGCGGAGCGGAGCGAGAGGGGCCTGTCGGGGGGCGCTCCGAGAGCCCGAGCACGGAGAGGAGGACTGCGAGCGAGAACGGACGAAGGCGCATGAGGTCAGGCTAGGTTGACGCGCACTTCGCGCACGGAGAATGATCAACTTCGCCGCGCCCGCGCCCGCGCCCGCGCCCCCGGCATCACCTTTTGGGCCGCGCTCGGCGATCCGGGATTGACGCGGCCGCGCCTTTGGTCTTCCTATGCGCGCCCGCCACCCCCTCCCCCGCGCGCGGCCGACCCAAAGCCTGATGCAGTTCCAGAACGTCTCCATCCTCGGCCTGGCGCACGTCGACGCCCCTCATCGGACGACCTCCGAGGAGATCTGTGAGCGCCTCGGGCCGACCCTCTCGCGCATGGGAATGGGCTCCGACCTGCTCGAGAGCGCCTCTGGTATCACCGCGCGTCGCTTCTGGGACGTGGGGTTTCAACCGAGCGACGCGGCGACCCTGGCCGCCGAGAAGTGCCTCGCCGAGGTGGGGCTCGACCGTCGTCGAGTCGACGTGCTCATCAGCACCTCGGTCTGCCGCGACTACGTCGAGCCGTCGGTCGCGTGCCTCGTCCACGGCAACCTCGGGCTGCCCGCCTCGTGCCTGAACTTCGACGTGGGCAACGCCTGCCTCGCGTTCCTGACCGGGATGCAAATCGCCGGGAACATGATCGAGCGTGGCCAGATCGAGCACGCGCTGATCGTGGACGGCGAGGGCGCTCGCGAGGCCGTCGAGGCGACCATCGCCCGCCTGCTGCGCCCCCAGACCACACCCCAGGATCTCCGCGATCAGTTCGCCACCCTGACCCTCGGCTCGGGCGGGGTCGCCATGCTCCTCGCCCGGAGAGATCTCGCACCGAACGGTCACCGCTTCATCGGCGCGGTCGAGCGCTCGGCCACCCAGCACCGAGGCCTCTGCCGCGGGCAGGTCGACGGGATGTACACCGACGGCAAGGCGCTGCTCGCCAACGGCATCCTCCTCGCGCGAGAGACCTGGGGCTTCGCCCAGCGGTCGCTCGGCTGGCAGGCGGACACCCTCGACGACATCGTGCTTCACCAGGTGAGCGCGAGCCATACGACCCAGCTGCTCGAGACGCTCGGGCTCGAACCGGAGAAGGCGCTCGCCATCTACCCCGAGTTCGGAAACATCGGCCCGGCGTCCGTGCCCATCGTCCTCTCGAAGTCGCGCGAAGCGGGCCGCCTCGAGAAGGGCATGCGCGTAGGTCTCCTCGGGATTGGCTCGGGGCTGAACTGCTGCATGGCCGAGATCGTGTGGTGACCGCATGAGGGACTTCGACCGGTCGCTCTACCCCTTCGCTTCCCACTTCTTCGATCGCGGAGGTGGGCAGCGGATGCACTACCTCGACGAGGGGAGCGGCCCGCCCGTGGTCATGGTCCACGGCAACCCGTCGTGGTCCTTCTACTACCGCAACCTCGTCCTGGCTCTTCGCGACACCCACCGCTGCCTCGTCCCCGATCACATCGGCATGGGGCTCTCCGACAAACCGGTCGACTACCCGTACACGCTCGCGCAGCGCGTCGCCGACTTCACCGCGTGGCTCGAGCAGCTCGCCGTGAAGGAGCCCGTCACCCTCGTCGTGCACGACTGGGGCGGCATGATCGCGATGACCTGGGCCGCCAAGCACCCCGAGCGCGTCGCGCGGCTCGTCATCCTGAACACCGCCGCCTTCCCCCTGCCCGCGTCGAAGCCGTTCCCGTGGCCGCTCGCGCTCACGCGCACCCCGATCGGCACGGTGCTGGTCCGTGGCTTCAACGCGTTCGCCTGGACGGCGATACGTGTAGGGTGCACGCGCCGATCGGTGCCCGCCGCCGTGCGCGCCGCCTACACGGCGCCCTACGACAGCTGGCGAGACCGCGTCGCGACCCTCCGCTTCGTCCAAGACATCCCGCTCCGCCCGGGCGACCCGGGATACGAGCTCATCGACGCGACGGCAAAGTCCCTCGACCTGTTCGGCGCGACCCCCACGTTCATCGGGTGGGGCCTCCGCGACTTCGTGTTCGATCGTCACTTCCTCGACGAGTGGCGGCGACGGCTGCCGCAGGCGGTGGTTCACGCGCTCGCCGACGCGGGCCACTACGTGCTCGAAGACGCCGACGAAGAGCTCATTCCCTTGATCGCTTCGTTCGTTCGTGGAGCGGGCTGATACTGTGTCCGGCGCGCTCGGAGTGCCGCGAGGCGCGCGGGTCAACATCGCCTCGTATTTGCCTGCCATGGCAGCCCAGCGCCCCGACGCGCCCGCCATCGTGTTTCCGAGAGGGCGCGCTCGCGACGGCTCGCGGACGTCTCTCCGGTGCACGTACCGAGAGCTCGATCGGCGCAGCGACCAGATCGCACGAGGCCTCGTGGACTACGGGATCACGCGGGGCGCCCGCACGGTGCTCATGGTGAAGCCGAGCCTCGAGCTCTTCGCGCTCACGTTCGCGCTGTTCAAGGCCGGCATCGTCCCGGTGATGATCGATCCGGGCCTGGGCCTCGCGCAGCTCAAGGAGTGCCTGGCCCGCGTGGAGCCGGAGGCGTTCATCGGCATTCCCCCGGCGCACGCGGCGCGTCTCGTGCTCGGCTGGGCGCGCCCCACGCTGAAGCGCTTCGTGACCGTGGGGCGGCGGTGGTTCTGGGGTGGCGCGACCCTCGCGGCCATCGCGCCCGAGCCGCGCGAGGTCGAGCCCGTCTTGGCCGACACCCAAGACGACGAGACGGCCGCCATCCTCTTCACGAGCGGCAGCACCGGCGTCGCCAAGGGCGTCGTCTACACCCACGGGCACTTCACCTCCCAGGTCGAGCTCATTCGAGAGACCTACGGAATCGAGCCGGGGGAGGTCGATCTGCCTACGTTCCCGCTCTTCGCGCTGTTCGATCCCGCGCTCGGAATGACCACGATCATTCCCGAAATGGACGCCACGCGCCCCGCGAGCGTCGACCCCGTGAAGATCCACGAGGCGATCGCCGACTTCGGCGTCACCAACGTGTTCGGCTCTCCAGCGCTGCTCGGCACAGTCAGTCGGCACGGGGCCGCGAACGGCGTGAAGTGGCCCACCGTGAGGCGCATCATCTCGGCAGGCGCGCCCGTCCCCGCCGCGACCCTCGAGCGGGTTCACCTCATGCTCGGGGAAGACGCCGAAATCTTCACACCGTACGGCGCCACTGAGGCCTTGCCGGTCGCGAGCATCGGGAGCCGCGCCGTGCTCGGTGAGACACGCGCGGCGACCGAGCGCGGCCTCGGCGTGTGCGTCGGGCGCCCGGTCCCGCCGAACGACGTGCGCGTCATCGCGATCACCGACGAGCCTATTCCCACGTGGTCGGAGGCGCGGGAGCTTCCGGTCGGCGAGATGGGCGAGATCACGGTCTCCGGGCCGACCGTGACGCGCAGCTACTACGCGGCTCCCGAGGCGACGAGTCGCGCGAAGATCGATCGCGACGGCGTGCTCGTCCACCGCATGGGCGACGTGGGTTACTTCGACGCCGAGGGGCGGCTCTGGTTCGGTGGGCGCAAGTCGCACCGCGTCGAGCTTCGCGAGACCACGCTGTTCTCCACGCCGGTGGAAGAGATCTTCAACACGCACCCCGGGGTATTCCGCACCGCGCTCGTGGGCGTCGACGTCGGAGGCGAGCGCGTGCCCGTGCTCTGCGTGGAGCGCGAGCCCGCGTCGAAGCTCTCCAACGCCGCCCTCTGCGACGAGCTCCGAGCGCTCGGCAAGGAGCACCCCCACACCGCCGGAATCGCGCAGTTTCTCGTGCACCCAGGCTTCCCGGTCGATATCCGGCACAACGCCAAGATCGGGCGCGAGAAGCTCGCCGTCTGGGCGCAGGAGCGAATCCCATGATCGTGGTGACCGGGGGCGGAGGTTTCCTCGGGGGCGCGATCGTCCGGCGGCTCCTCGCGCGCGGCGAAGCTGTGCGCAGCGTGCAACGCAGCGACGCCCCGCAGCTTCGCGAGCTCGGGGCGGAGGTGGTGCGCGCCGATTTGGGCGATACGGCCGCCGTCATGACCGCGCTCGAGGGCTGCGACGCGGTCCTTCACGTGGCCGCGAAGGCCGGGGCCTGGGGGAGCCGCGAGAGCTTCCACCGCGCGAACGTCATCGGCACCGAGAACGTGCTCGCGGCGTGTCGGACGCTCGGCATCCGCAAGCTCGTCTACACGAGCACGCCGTCGGTCATCCACAGTGGAGGCGACGTGGAGGGCGTCGACGAGAGCGCTCCGTACGCCACGCACTTCGACGCTCACTACCCGGCGACCAAGGCCCACGCCGAGCGGCTCGTGCTCGCGGCCAACGGCCCCACGCTCGCGACCGTCGCGCTTCGCCCTCACCTCATATGGGGTCCCGGCGATACCCAGCTTACGGCGCGCGTGCTCGCCCGCGCGCGCGCCGGGCGGCTCCGCCTCGTGGGCGGCGGCGAGAAGCTCGTCGATTCGGTGTACGTCGACAACGCCGTCTTGGCCCACGTGCTCGCCCTCGACGCCCTCGGTCCAGGGGCTCCGTGCGCGGGGAAGGCCTATTTCGTCACGCAGGGCGAGCCCATGCCGCAGCGCGAGCTCATCAACGGCATCCTCGCGGCCGCGGGGCTGCCTCCTTGCACGAAGTCGGTCTCGCCAGGCCTCGCGGTGGGCGTGGGCGCGCTGCTGGAGGGAGTGTGGACCCTCCTCCGGAGGAGCGACGAGCCCCCGATGACGCGCTTCATCGCGCGGCAGCTCGCCACCGCGCACTGGTACGACATCTCCGCCGTGAAGCGGGACCTCGGGTACGCGCCCGAGCTGTCGGTGGCCGACGGCCTCGCGAGGCTCGCGGCCACTCGGCCGTAGGCGCGGCTTCTGGGGCGCTTCGGGCTTGCGCTCCACGGGCGCGGTCGGGTGTCCGCCGGCGGCGTGCGCGCGGGGCGCGCGAGGGGCGGGGACGGGTGGGGGAGCGCGCGGTGCCACCCGCGTGGGTGGGGCCCGCGCGCCCCTCCACCATCCCCCGCGCACCGCGCACCGCGCGCACCGCGCGCACGACACGGCGTCTGCCCACCCGCCGTCACGGACACCTCCATCCCCCCGCACCGTCCCCGCACCCTCTCGCGGTCGCGGCCGCCCGGCCGCCGGGACCACGCGAGGGCCCACAAAAAACACCTCGAGCCCACCCCCTCGCGAGGACAGGCTCGAAGCGGTCCGGGTGCCGCATAAGCCGAGTTCTGTGTCGCGACGGGATCGCCCCCGCCGCGCCGACGATCATTCCTCTAGGCCGGTCGTTACCGAACGGCTCGAGCAGCCAACCCACGGGCTCGGGCGAGTCGCCCTTTGGACGGCGCTTTCGCGACGTCCGCGCCCGCCTACGCGGCCTTGCTCCCGATGGGGTCTGCCATGCCGAGGACGTTACCGCCCTCGCGGTGGGCTCTTACCCCACCGTTTCACCCTTACCGGCGGCGAGCACGCGCTCCAAGGAGGCGTACGCGGGCCGGTGGTCTGTTCTCTGTGGCACTCTCCTTGGCGTCACCGCCACCGGGCGTTACCCGGCATCGCACTCTGTGGAGCTCGGACTTTCCTCCCGCGCTCGCCCCCGAGGGAGGGCGCCCGCCGGCGATCGTCTGCGAGGCCCGGACGGGTGACACGTACCCTCGCGCCTACAGGCGGGCAAACGTTTTCTCGCTCGCTGGCTGCGCGGGAGGAGGCGACGGACAGCGGGCAAGCCCGAGCAGGGCAGCGGCGCCGCGCACCGGCGCGCACGCCGCGCTGTGCTATGACGGCCCGAACCGCCTGGAGCCCGCCCCGTGAAGACCTCTGAGAAACGCATCCGCGACCTGCTCGATCAACGCATTCTGATCCTCGACGGCGCGATGGGGTCGATGGTGCAGCGCTATGGCCTCGGCGAGGCTGACTTCCGCGGCGCGCGCTTCCGCGACCACGCGCACGACCTGAAGGGAAACAACGACCTCCTCGTGCTGACGCGGCCCGACGTCATCCAGGAGATCCACGAGAGCTACCTGGCGGCGGGCGCCGACATCATCGAGACCAACACCTTCAGCTCGACGTCGATCGCGCAGGCCGACTACGCGCTCGAGCACGCCGTGCTCGACATGAACGTGGCGGCCGCGCAGCTCGCGCGGGCCGCGGCCGACAAGTTCACCGCCCGCGATCCGTCGCGCCCGCGCTTCGTGGCGGGCGCCATCGGGCCCTTGAACCGCCTGCTCTCGATGTCGCCGAGCGTGAACGATCCGGCGATGCGCACTGTCACGTTCGAAGAGGTTCGACGGGCTTATGTGGAGCAAATTCGAGGGCTTATCGACGGTGGTGTGGATCTCCTCCTCGCCGAGACGGTCACCGACACGCTCAACGTGAAGGCCTGCGTGGTCGCCCTCGAGGAGGTGTTCGCCGAGAAGGGCGTGCGGCTCCCGGTGATGATCTCGCTCACCATCGTCGACCAGTCCGGGCGCACGCTCTCGGGCCAGACCGTCGACGCGTTCTGGGCCTCGATCGCGCACGCGAAGCCGCTCAGCGTCGGCATCAACTGCTCGCTCGGCGCCAAGGAGATGCGCCCCTATCTCGTCGACCTCGCGAAGGTCGCCGAGTGCCGTATCTCCTGCTACCCGAACGCGGGTCTCCCCAACGCCTTCGGCGAGTACGACCAAGACCCGGCCACCATGAGCTCGCTCGTCGGCGAGTTCGCCGCCGCCGGGCTCGTCAACGTGCTCGGCGGGTGCTGCGGCACCACGCCCGACCACATCGCCGCCGTGGCCAAGGCCGTGGGCGCGCTCGCGCCACGCCCCGAGCCGAAGGAGGCGCGCCCCTACACCGTGTACACGGGGCTCGAGCGCCTCGAGGTGCTGCCGGACACGAACTTCCTCATGATCGGCGAGCGCACCAACGTGACCGGCAGCGCGAAGTTCGCCGAGCTCGTGAAGGCCGGCGATTTCACGTCCGCCACCGCCGTCGCGCTCGAGCAGGTGCGCAACGGCGCGAACATCCTCGACGTCAACATGGACGAGGGCATGCTCGACGGCGTGGTCGCGATGACCACGTTCCTGAACATCCTCGCGACCGAGCCCGAGGTGGCGCGCGTCCCCTTCATGATCGACAGCTCCAAGTGGGAGGTCATCGAGGCGGGGCTCCGCTGCGTGCAAGGCAAGGCCATCGTCAACAGCATCAGCCTGAAGGAGGGCGAGGCCGACTTCCTGAAGAAGGCCGCCCTCGTGCGCCGCTACGGCGCGGCGGCGGTGGTGATGGCGTTCGACGAGGTGGGGCAGGCGGACAACACGCCGCGCCGCCTCGAGATCTGCGAGCGGGCCTACAAGCTGCTCACCGAGAAGGCGGGCTTCGCAGCCAAGGACATCATTTTCGATCCGAACGTGCTCGCGATCGCGACGGGCCTCGAGGAGCACGCCGAGTACGCGAAGAGCTTCATCGAAGCGACCACGCTCATCAAGGAGCGCTGCCCCGGGGTGAAGATCTCCGGCGGCATCTCGAACCTGTCGTTCTCGTTCCGCGGCAACAACGTGGTGCGCGAGGCGATGAACTCGGCGTTCCTCTACCACGCCATCCGCGCCGGGCTCGACATGGGCATCGTCAACGCCGGGCAAATCGTCGTCTACGAGGAGATCGAGCCCGGGCTCCGCGAGCGCGTCGAGGACGTGCTCTTCAATCGACGCCCGGACGCGACCGAGCGCCTCGTCGACTTCGCAGGCACGGTGAAGGGCGGGGGGAAGAAGCGCGAGGTGAACCTCGAGTGGCGCACCCGCCCCGTCGGCGAGCGCATCGCGCACGCGTTGGTGAACGGCATCGTCGATTTCGTGGAGGCGGACGTGGAGGAGGCGCGCCACGCCTACCCCCGCACGCTCGAGGTCATCGAGGGGCCGATGATGGACGGCATGAAGACCGTCGGCGACCTCTTCGGCGCTGGGAAAATGTTCCTGCCCCAGGTCGTGAAGAGCGCCCGCGTCATGAAGCGAGGCGTCGCGTATCTCCTGCCGTTCATGGAGGCCGAGAAGGCGGCCAACGCCGACACGAGCGGGCAGGGCACCGTGCTCCTCGCCACGGTGAAGGGCGACGTCCACGACATCGGCAAGAACATCGTGGGCGTGGTGCTCGGCTGCAACAACTACCGGGTCGTCGATCTCGGGGTGATGGTCCCGCTCGACAAAATCCTGGCGACCGCGGTCGCCGAGAAGGCGGACATCATCGGGCTCTCGGGCCTCATCACGCCGTCGCTCGACGAGATGGTGAGCGTCGCGGACGAGATGCAGCGCCGCGGCATGACGACGCCGCTGCTCATCGGCGGCGCGACCACGAGCCGGCAGCACACGGCGGTCAAGATCGCCCCGAAGTACGAGCACTCGACGGTCCACGTGCTCGACGCGTCGCGCGCGGTGGGCGTCGTCGCCGGGCTCCTCGACGCGAAGCAACGCGAGGTGCTCGACGCGCAGAACCGCGAAGACCAGCGGCGCCTCCGCGACCTCCACGCGCAGAAGCGGGTTCGCCCGCTCATCCCCTACGCCGCCGCGCGAGAGAAGGCGGCGGTCTGCACCTTCGACCCGACCACCGTGGCGCCGGCCCCGAGCCTCGGCCGCCAGCTGTTCTCGGCGCCCGTCGCCGAGGTCGCCAAGTACATCGACTGGACCTTCTTCTTCACGGCCTGGGAGCTCGTCGGTAAGTTTCCGAAAATACTCATGGATCCAACCGTGGGTGCCACGGCGACGGAGCTCTACGAGGCGGCGCAACACTGGCTCGGCGTGATGGCCTCCGATCCGCGCATCGCGGTGAAAGGGGTGTACGGGGTCTACCCGGCCGCGTCGCGCGGCGATGATCTCGTGCTCTATCCTGCAGACCCCGCGGGGCCGGGCGCGCGCCCGCAGGGCTCCAACGTCGTGCTCTTCCCGATGCTGCGACAGCAGCAGTCGAAGGAGGGCGACACCACCAAAGTGCACGCTTGCCTGGCCGACTTCGTCGCGCCGGAGACCACCCCGGCCCAGGATCACGTCGGCGCCTTCGCCGTGAGCTGCGTCGGGAGCGACGCCCTCGTGCGCGAGCTCGAGGCGAAGCTCGACGACTACGCGGCCATCATCGTGAAAGCCCTCGCCGATCGCCTCGCGGAGGCCGCCGCGGAGATGCTCCACCAGAAGGTGCGGCGGGCTTGGTATGCGCCCGCCGAGGACCTCGCGAACGAGGAGCTCATCTCCGAACGCTACCGCGGCGTTCGGCCGGCGTTCGGGTACCCGGCCTGCCCCGACCACACGCTGAAGGGGCCGCTGTTCGACCTGCTCGGCTGCGGCGAGGTGGGCATCACGCTCACCGAGTCGTTCGCCATGTGGCCGGCCTCGAGCGTGTCGGGGATCTACCTCGCGCATCCGGAGGCGAGGTACTTCAACCTCGGGAAGATCGGCCGCGATCAGGTGGAGAGCTACGCCGCGCGAAAGGGCGTGACGGTCGCCGAGGTGGAGAAGTGGCTGGGGCCGAGCCTCGGCTACACCCCGTGAGAGCGGGTCACGGGCTCGCGGCGCTCGTCGGCGTCTCGGTGTGGGCGCTCGGCTGCTCGAGTGAGCCCGCCCCTTCTGCGTCCCCGGGCGGCTCGGCCACGCCGGTCGTCAGCGGCGAGCCGGAGCCCGTCGACGCTGCGGCGCCCTCGGTCGACGCCGCGCCCCCGCCGAACGGCACTCCGGGGTGCGGCGCCGTCGTGGTCTCGGGGCTCCGCGAGGGGCTCGCGCTCACCGTCGCGGGGACGCCGCGCACGTACACCCTGTGGCTGCCCGAGCGCTACGATCCGCGACGCGCCCATCGCCTCGTCGTTGGCCTGCACTCGGGCGGCCGTACGGGCGCGTCGGCCCGGCCCTACCTCGATCTCGAGGGGCGGTCGGAGGGCGCCGTGTTCGTGTACCCGGACGCGATCCGAGGCAACTGGGACCTCAACACGCCGTACGCGCAGAACCCCGACTTCGCGTTCTTCGACGCGCTGATGCGGGAGCTCTCCGACACCCTGTGCCTCGACGCCACGCGGTTCTTCGCGGTCGGCACGAGCGCCGGCGCGTACTTCGCGAACCAGCTCGCCTGCGGCCGCGGCGGCGTGCTGCGCGCCATCGCGGCGCACGCGGGGGGCGGACCCTTCCAAACCCCTGGAGACTACGACGCCGCCGGCCACCTGATTTGCCCGACGCCGCCCGTCGCCGCCGCCATCTTCCATGGCCTCGCGGACACGAGCGTCAGCCCCACGGAGGGGGAGAAGGCGGTGCGCCACTGGTCGTTCTGGAACGGCTGCGACGCCGCCCGACAGCCGGCGGCGCCCACGCCGTGCGAGGGGCCGAAGGGCTGCCAGCGGCCGGTGCTCGTGTGCACGGTACCGGGCCAGGGGCACGCCGTGTGGGGCCCCGGCCGCCAGGCGACGTGGGACTTCTTCGCACAGTTCTGAGCCACCGCCGCCCGCAGCACCCTGCCGAATCCCCTGGACTCTCGAGGGCTTGGCCGCGCCGTTGACCGCCGGTGGGCCCTCGGCGCACGGGGCGCGGAGGCCTCCCTCGGAGTCTCAGGCAAAGATCAGAAGCTGACCGACGACCCGCAGCCGCAGCTGCCCTTGACGTTCGGGTTGTTGAACTTGAACCCCGCGCCGTGCGCGCCCTCGACGTAGTCGATCTCGGTCTCTTCCAGGTACTGGAAGCTCAGGGGGTCGATGTAGAGCTTCACCCCGAGGCACTCGAACGACTCGTCCATGTCGGTGACGGCGTCCTCGAAGTAGAGGTCGTAGCTGAAGCCGGCGCAGCCGCCGCCGATGACCTTGAGCCGAAGGCCTTGACCCTGGAGGTTCTCCGCCTCGGCGATTTCTCGGACCTTTTCGGCGGCGCGCTCAGTGACGGTGATCATGGCTGCAGCGTAGCGCGCGGCGCCCGGCGCATCAAGCGAGGAGCGCTTCCAACAGACGCGCCGCGCCAGGGACGCGGCCGCGGGGCACGCCGAGAAAGTCGCTCATTCGCCCACGACCTTCACCACCGCGCCGTTCTCGCACGCCACGACGAACGCCTGGGGTCCTGCCGGTGCGAGTCCGGGGATCACCGCGAGCCTGCCGACCGACGGCCCGCAGACGGGCTCGGCGAGCGTGGAGGTGCCGGACTCGGGGGAGCTCACGCCGACGACCCCCGTCGGCGTGAGGAACGCGATCGTGCCGCGCGCGTCGACGAGCGCGCCCGTGTGCGGTGGCGCGACGAGCGGCGGGGTGCCGCCGTCGGGCAGCAGCGGGATCAGCGTGGGCGACGAGGGACCGAAGGGGACGCGGGTCTCGCGCCCCGTTCGGTCGAGCACGACGAGGTACGTCGAGCCGAGCCCGACGCCTTGGAGCACGATGTAGCCCCGCGAGAGCGCGAGGGGGCCGAGGTAGATCGAGCCCAGCGGCGCCGTGCCGCGTGGGCGCGTGGCCCCGCGCGCGAGATCGAGCTCCGTGACCTGGCGCCCGTCGGTGACCGCGAGCAGTCGTACGCCGTCTTCGACCGTGAGGCCCCCATCGAGGGGAGCCCGGAAGCTGCCGACGCGGACGATCTCGCCGCCAGGCGACCACGAGAACACCGTGCCACCCCGGCTCGCGCCGAGCACGCGCGCGCCGACGGCGACGAGCGTGCCCACGAAGGGCTCTGGGCCGTGTGCGCGAGCACGCTCCTGGCCTTCGGTGTCGAGCAACACCAGGGCGGCGCCGACCGCCACCACGAAGCCGCCGTCGCGCATGGGGAGCGGCGCCACCTTGAACGACGACGGTGCGCCAGCGTGCACGAGGAACCGTCGCGTCGCGCCGCGCGCTCCGACCACGTCTCCGCTCGAGGTCGTGAACACGGCGGTCCCGTCGGCGGTGAGGGCGAGGGGACCGGCGCCCTGCGCGCCGGTCGCCGCCCGGCTGAGCTCGACGCCGTCAGGCGAGAGGACCACCACGTCTCCGCGCGCTCCGGCCACGATCACGCGCCCGCGCTCGTCCACGACCGGTGGGCCCTCGAGGGGCGCGCCGGTCGACTTGCGCCAGGCCACGTGGAGCTTCTTGGAGGGGAGCGGGTCCTGGGTGAGGCCGTCGCGCGCCGCGTTGACCCGCACCACCGGTGCCGCGCCCCGCGGCGCCCCCACGACCACCGCGTGCGGCGCGCGGGGGTCGAACCCGTCGGCGGCCGCCCCCGCGCCGAGCGCCAGCGAGCCGAGCGCCAGCAGCGCGGCGAGGCCACGGCCGCGCGCCCGCGAGGCGCTGCGCCCAGCGTCGGGAGGCGCCCCGGGCTTCACTTCAACGCACCCGGTAACACGAACGACGTGTGGAGCTCGGGGAGGGTGCGCCCGTCGGCGGTGACCGCCCCTGCGACAAAGCCATAGGCCCGCAATGATTGACCTTTTTGGAAAGTGGACGGGCCACCGTACAGCAGGCGCGTGAGGCAGGAGGTCTTGCACTTGCGCCGGTTTTCGAGCAGCGCGACGGTCAACCCATTCGTCGTGCGGGCGTCCACCACCGGCCCCTCCACGATGGCGGGCTTCCCGAGCGCCTCCGGGCGCGTGAGCGCCTCGAACGCGACGGTGGGCGCCGGCGCGCCGCCGCTCTCCCCGAGGGGATCTTGCGCAGGGCCGCGCGTCTCCCAGAGCTGCGCCTCGGCCTCGAGCCCCGCCACGCGCGTGACCGTGAGCGTGGCGGCGCGGGTCGCGAAGCCAGGCGCGCCGGCGACGACCTCGACGCGGTGGCGCCCGACCTGGGCGCAGGGGTGATCGGCGGAGAACTCGCCGCGCGGACCCACGGTGGTGCTGGCACCCCCGACGGTCACCGTGCCGCCGACCAGGGTCTGGCCGGTCACGTGGCAGGTGGCGCCGTCGATGAAGGCGCGGGGGCCCGGCGCGTCCAGGTGCAGGGGGACGATGCGCCCACGCACCGGAATCGCGCCCTCCTCGGTCCGCCCCGCGGTCGTCACCCTGAAGGCGATCACCTTCTCGATGGGCTTGGTCTCGTTGGCGGGGCCGAGCCCGTCCGAGCCCACGGGGTAGACGACCTCGCCCTTGCCCGCGGCGAGGGTGACCGGCTTGCCGTCCACGTCGACGGTCGTCCCGGCGGCAGCCTCGATCCGCACGGTGATGGTGGGTGGGTTCGCGGCCAGCGTGCTCGGGTCGGCCCGGACGCGGTACGAGACGGGCACGCGGAGCTTCACGGTCTCGTCGCGGCCGCTCCCTGGACGATCGACCGCGATCGTCAGGTCGTTCGGGCCGAGGGCGAGCGGAGCGGGGAGGGGCACGAGGGCCTCGCCGCCCTTTACCTCGCTCCGCGCGGCCCCGCCGGCCAGCGCCAGGGTCGTGCCGTCCGGGCACGATGGACAGCGCACGGCGAGCGCTTCGTTGCCCTTCTCGTCGACCCGGGCCTGCGCGGTGATCGGTGGCCCCGACCGCAACACGAGCAGCAGCGCGCCTCCGCCGAGGGCGAGCAACACCGCGACGCCGCCCACCACCGGCGCCATCGGGACCCCACGCCGCACCGGTGGCTCGGGCGCGGGCGGCAGCTCCTCGCGCGTTGGCCGCAGCGGGGCCGGCAGCACCGAGGGGATCTTCTCAGGGGGCTCGCTCGGGGAGACCGCCGGCTGCGGGCCGACGAGCCCGAGGAGCGTAGCGTTGGGGCGCGCGCGCGCTGGGCCTGCCGGCTGCGGCGCGGCCTCCTGTGGGGCCGGCTCCGCGGGCGCTGCCGGGCCTGGCGCGGGGGTGAGCGTGGGCGACGCGACGCCGAGGAGAGTCCCGAGGGCGTTCCGCTGCGCCGCGGCGGGCGCGGCCGCGCTCTGTGTGGGCGTGGGCGCGATGCCGGGCATGGCGATGCCGAGCATCGTTTGGTGGCGAGGCTGCACGGGCGGAGCGGGCGCAGGCGCAGGCGGAGCAGGCGCAGGCGGAGCGAACCCAGGCGGAGCAGGCGCAGGCGGAGCGAACCCAGGCGGAGCAGGCGCAGGCGGAGCGAACCCAGGCGGAGCAGGCGCAGGCGGAGCGAACCCAGGCGGAGCAGGCGCAGGCGGAGCGAACCCAGGCGCAGGCGCCCCCACCGGGGACGCGGGCGCCCCGAGCGCGAGGACCTCCGCCATCGGGCCGCCGAGGGGGGAGGTGAGAGGGAGCCCCGCGAGCTGCCCATCGGACATCATCTCGAACGCGCGCTTCGGGGCGCCCGCGTCGGAGACGGTCGGCGGGTTGTCGCCCGGCGGACTCGGCGCCGCGGCGCCAAGGAGAGTGGCCGCCCCGATCCGCCGCTGTGAGTCGACCTGACGGGTGGCCGCCGCGAGGGTCTCGGGATCGGGTTTCCAGTTGGGGCGCGTGAAATCCGAGTACTCGTCGGCCGGCAGCGGGGTCGCGTCCACCATGATGGGCGCGGACAGCGCCATGCGCTCCTCGGGGATGCGCTGGCCGCACGCTCCGCAGAAGCGCGCCACCTTCAGGATCGTGTGCCCACACAGCGGGCAGCTTCGTGTCGACATGAGCCCGCCCAACCGTACATGGTTTGCCCGCTGCCGGCGACATACGCGTGGGGACCAGGCGCCCCGCGCCCATCGCCTCGCGCTCACAAACGTGGCATAGCTCGCCCATGCCGGGAGTCGACGACGGGGGCCTCGGCGCAGGGCAGGCGCTCCACGTGCTGGTCCTCGGCTCCGGGTCGTCCGGCAACGCGGTCCTCGTCGAGTCGGCAGGTACGCGCGTGCTCGTGGACGCGGGCCTTGGGCCGCGCATGTGCGCCGAGCGGCTCCGGCGCCTCGGCGTCGATCTGTTCCCCCGGGGGATCGACGCGCTCGTGGTCACGCACGATCACGGCGACCACGCCGCGCACGTGCTGCCGCTCGCGCGCGCGCTGAAGTGCCCGCTCTGGCTCCACGAGGGGATCGGGGCGCCCAAGGTGCGCGCGCGGTTCGCCCACGCGATCGTGCCGCTCCGCCGCGCCGAGGCGCGACCCCTCGGGGCGCTCGTGGTGGAGACCTACCCGCTCCCGCACGACGCACCCAACGTCGCGGTGCGCGTGTCGGGGCCGCTCGGGGCCTTCGCGTACGCGACCGACCTCGGCCACGCCCCGCGAGGCCTCGCCGCCTTCCTCGGCGCGAGCGATCTCGTGTTGCTCGAGGCGAACCACTGCGAGGAGCTGCTCGCGAGCGGTCCCTATCCCGAGCGGCTGAAGCGCAGAATTGCGTGTAATACCGGACATTTATCCAATACTCAGGCCGGCGCGCTCGTCGCCGAGATGGGGCGCTTCGGAGAGCCACTCGTCGCGCTCTGCCACCTCTCGCGCACGAACAACACCCCCGCGCGCGCGATGGCCGCGGTCCAGGCCGGCGCCCCCGGGGCGCGCGTGCGCGTGCTCGAGCACGGCGCCACAGAGCGCATCGTCGTGCGGCCTAGGGCGCGCCGCGCTCCGGTTCAGCTGTCGCTCGCGCTCCAGTAGCAGCAGGCCCCAGATGATCTCGCGCGGCGCCGCGTCGGCTCGCGCGCAGGTATTGCGCGGTGGCTTCGCGGAAGCGGTGGGTGAACGCGCGCCGAGGGTCTTCAAATCGCGAGGGAGTGGGACTAGAAGCTCGCGCATGTCAGAACCCCGCCTCGTCCAATGCTCGAAGCTCGGCAAGGAGCTGCCCGGCCTCTCACGCCCGCCCTACAAGAACGAGCTCGGCAAGCGCATCTACGAGGAGATCTCGAAAGAAGCGTGGGACCAGTGGCTGAAGGACTCGGTGAAGTTCATCAACACCTACCGCGTGGACCTCACCTCGGCCGACGGCCAGCGCTTCATGTTCAAGCAGTGCGCGATCTACTTCGGCTGGGAAGACGGCGACCTCGCGCAGACGGCGTTCGTCCCCGCCGACAAGGCCTAGCCGCCCGTTGATTTACTCCCGTCGGCCCGTCGCCGCCGCAGCGTCAAGAAGCGGCGCGCTCCCTTCCGCGGGTCCGGCGTCGCGCTCGCTCACTCCTCCGCGGAAACAAGCGGCTCGCTCACCCGCCCAGCGAAGCCTCTCGTCGATTCCCCTCGGTCCCATCCAGTCGGTATCCCCCCCATCGGCGCTCTCGCCGGAGTACGGCCCCACGTGATCACGAGCCCCTCGTCGTCCTTCTTCCCCCGACTTCCCCGCCCGACCGATCCACCGGCCACGCCGGAGCTCGCCCTCGGCGTGCCCGGGTTCTCGTACGCCGACCTGCACCAGCCCGCGCGCCTCGCGGACCTCCACGCGACCTTCTGGGCGTGGTTCCGCGCCGAGGCGCCGGAGGCGGCGAGCACCTTCACCGCCTACGCCGACGCCGTCGGGAGCGGCGCGCGCGTGAAGCCGGAGGACGCGAGCACCGCGGTGCTCGTCGCGGCGCCGTACGTGTCGCGCTTCGTGGGCCGGCTCTTCGCGGTCGAGGAGCCCCTCGAGGCCCTGCGCGCGAGCGCCGAAGAGCGCGGCGCCTTGTGGCGCTTCAAGGCGGCCTTCGCGAAGAAGCGCGTGCTGAAGGAGAGCGCGGGGAAGGCGTGGAGCGGCACCCCTGCGGAGGCGACGGCCGTCGCGCGCGTGGCCATCGCGTGCGCGCCGGCGGAGGCCGCGGCCGCGGATCGGGGCGACGAAGAGCTCCGGATCGCCAGCGCCGTCGTCGCTCTCGTCGACCTCGACGAGACCGCGCGCAAGAGCGCGAAGGCGGGCGGCGCCGTGTGGACCCCCGCGCTCGCGGCGCGCGCGGCCGAGCTCCGCGAGGCGCTCCTCCGGGAGCCCACGTGCGCGGAGATCGCGGCGACCGCGGTCGCGGTGGACGGGCCCTCGCCCTCGCCCGCGGAGGACGGGAGGGTCGCCGCGTTTGCGCTCGACGCGCTCGAGGCGTGGCTCGCGCACCGGCGGCACGATCACCACGACCCCGCCCACGCCTGGCCGTCGCTGCACGCGCCGCGGAACCTAGACTTCTCGAAGCTGGTGGAGGTCGTGCGTCCTGATCCGGCCCGCCCCGAGCTCTTCGTCGGCCCCGCCGAGCACCGCCGGCCGCGCGACGGCTTCGCGCTCACGGACCGGCGCATGGCCGCGCGCGACGTCGCGACAAGGACTCGTGCTCGAAGGGGCTGCGCGACAACAAGTCCAACGAGGTCAAGAAGAACCCGATCGGCGTCCTGCTCGAGGGCTGCCCGCTGGAGGAGCGTATCAGCGAGATGCACGCGCTCCGCCGCGACGGCGACGCGCTCGGCGCGCTCGCGGTCGTGTGCATCGACAACCCGATGTGCCCGGGCACCGGGCACCGCATCTGCAACGACTGCATGAAGGCCTGCATCTTCCAGAAGCAGGAGCCCGTGAACATCCCGCAGATCGAGACGCGGGTCCTCACCGACGTGCTCGAGCTGCCGTGGGGCTTCGAGATCTACGGCCTGCTCTCGCGCTGGAACCCGCTCAACGTCAAGCGCCCCCACGCGCTGCCGTACAACGGCAAGAACGTGCTCGTCGTCGGCCTCGGGCCGGCGGGCTACACGCTCTCGCACCACCTCACGTGCGAGGGGTTCGCGGTGGTGGGCGTGGACGGCCTGAAGATCGAGCCGCTGCCCGGAGCTCATCGGCGACGAGCGGCTGCCCCGGCCCCGTGCGAGAGCTCGGCGCCATCTGCCAGGAGCTCGACGAGCGCCTGGTCGTCGGGTTCGGCGGCGTCTCCGAGTACGGAATCACCGTCCGCTGGGACAAGAACTTCCTCACGGTGCTCTACGTCACCCTCGCGCGTAACCGGCTGCTGCAGCTGCACGGTGGCGTCCGCTTCGGGGGCACGCTCGACCTCGACGACGCGTGGGCCCTGGGCTTCGACCACGTCGCCCTGGCGGCCGGCGCGGGGCGCCCGACCTTCATCGACATGAAGAACAACCTCGCGCGCGGCATCCGCAAGGCGAGCGACTTCCTCATGGCTCTGCAGCTCACCGGAGCCTACAAAAAGAGCACGATCGCGAACCTCCAGGTGAAGCTCCCGGCCCTCGTCATCGGCGGCGGCCTCACCGCGATCGACACCGCGACCGAGCTCCTGGCCTACTACCCGGTCCAGGCCGAAAAGACGCTCGCGCGGACCGACACGCTCCGCGCCGAGCTCGGCGAGCAGGCCTTCCGCGCGATGTTCGACGAGGAGGAGTGGGCGACGTTGAGCGAGCACCTCGCCCACGGCCGCGAGCTCCAGGAGGAGCGCGCTCGCGCCGCGGCGGAGGGGCGCGCCCGACCTCGCGGGCGCTGGTCGAGCGCTGGGGCGGGGTCTCGCTCGTGTACCGCAAGGCCGTCCAAGACTCGCCCGCGTACCGCTTGAACCACGAAGAGGTGCACGAGAGCCTCCGCGAGGGCGTGCGCTACGTCGAGAACCTGTCGCCCGTGGAGGCCGTGCTCGACACCTTCGGTCACGTGAAGGCCGTCTCGTTCAAGCGCCCAGACGGCGGCCTCGTGGAGCTCCCCGCGCGGACCGTGTGCGTGGCGGCCGGCACCAGCCCGAACGTCACCTACGAGCGCGAATACACGGGCACTTTCGAGCTCGACGCGCGCGGTCAGTACTACCAGGTGCACAGCGCGAAGCGAGTCGACGGCGGCGTCGTCCTCGAGAAGGCGCGCCCCCGCGAGGGCTTCTTCACGAGCTACGCGAAGGATGGGCGCGTGGTCAGCGTCTACGGCGACAACCACCCGCACTACGCCGGCAGCGTCGTGAAGGCCATGGCCAGCGCGAAGGACGGCTACCGCCACGTGGCGGCGCTCTTCCCGGACCTCGCGACGCTCGATCCCGCGGAGCAGCCCGCGCGCGACCTCGCCCTCGCGAAGCGGTTCGCGCACCTCGACGCGGAGCTCGGCGCGCACGTCGTCGAGGTGAACCGCCTCACGAAGACCATCGTCGAGGTGGTCGTGAGGGCGCCCATGGCGGCGCGAAAGTTCCAGCCAGGGCAGTTCTACCGACTGCAAAACTTCGAAGCGCTCGCCCCGTTGGCCGAGGACACGCGCCTCGCGATGGAGGGCCTCGCGCTCACGGGCGCGTGGACCGACCCGGAGAGAGGCCTCCTCGGCACGATCGTGCTCGAGATGGGCGGCTCATCGCGGCTGTGCGCGTCGCTCAAGCCCGGCGAGCCCGTGGTCCTCATGGGGCCTACCGGGCAGCCCACCGACATCGCCCGCGACGAGACCGTGCTGCTCCTCGGCGGCGGCCTCGGAAACGCGGTGCTCTTCTCGATCGCGCGAGCGTTCAAGGCGCTCGGCGCCACGGTGCTCTACTTCGCCGGCTACAAAGACGGTGACGACCTCTTCAAGCAGGCGGACATCGAGGCGCACACCGACCAGGTCGTGTGGTGCACCGACAAGGGGGTCGAGATCACCCCGCGTCGGCCGCAAGACGCGCACTTCCGTGGCAACATCGTCCAGGCCATGCTCGCGTTCGGGAAGGGCGAGCTGCGAGCGCCGGTCGCGAAGCTCTCTTCGGTGCACCGGATCCTCGCGATCGGCTCGGACCGCATGATGGACGCGGTTCGCGAGGCCCGGCACGGCGTGCTTCTCCCGCTGCTCAACCCGAAACACCTGGCTATCGGCAGCATCAACTCGCCGATGCAGTGCATGATGAAGGAGATCTGCGCGCAGTGCCTGCAGAAGCACCGCGATCCGGTCACCGGGCGCGAGCACGTGGTCTTCTCGTGCTTCAATCAAGACCAGGAGCTCGACCACGTCGATTTCGCGCACCTCCGCGAGCGCCTGCGCGCGAACTCGGTGCAGGAGAAAATCGTGAGCTCCTGGCTCGAGCACGTACTTCGTAAACATCCGGAATTGCGCTAGAAATTCAGACCCGAGCTGCGCGGGCGTCTTTCTCGCTTTCGCGCAGCGCCCGGGCGTGCGAGTAGGACCGCCCCTATGGCGACGCGCTATCACATCGGTGCCAAAGAGCTGCGAGGCGAGCTCTCCGCCTACGCCAAGCGCTTCGACATGCTCGAGGTCCGCCCTCCCAGCGCGGCGCAGCCGAAGGTTGGCCCCACCCTCACCACGCTGCGCAAGTGGCGGAAGGCGGCGCCGCCGCACTTCGAGTTCGTGGTCGTGCTCGGCCCTGCGGTGGGTCGACTGAAGGCCTCTCCGGAGCTGGAGTCCGAGCTCGAGACCGCGCTCGCCGCCGCCACGGCGCTCCAGTCCCGCTGCATCCTCCTCGCGACTCCTGCCGAGGTCACGCCCACCGCGCTCTCGCGCGACCGCATCGCGCGGCTGCTCGAGCGTCTGCCGCGCGACGTCACGCAGATCGCGTGGGAGCCCCGCGGCGTCTGGGAGACCGACGACGCCGCCGTGTGGGCGTGCAAATGGGGCGTGGCGCTCTCGGTCGACCCCACACGCGAGCCGGTGCCCGCGGGCCCCGTGGCGTACGCGCGGCTTCGCGCCCTCGGCGAGTCGCGCTCCTTCGGTCCGGCGGCCCTCGAGCGCGTCACGCAGGCCATCGGCGACCGGCGCGAGGCCTACGTGGTCATCGACTCGCCGACCGCGCTCGCGGAGTGCAAGAAGCTCCGCCAGCTCTCGCAGCGTACGGCCGCCAAAGACGGCGGGCGGGGTCGCGTCATCCGGCCTCGGAACCTGACCCTCAAGGTTCGCGACGACGAGCAGGAGTAGCCAACGATGGCGGGCGCGCGCACGAGCACGGGTCAGCGTGGAGGTGGCGCAGGCGGCGCAGGCGGGGCGACCGGCGGTCGCGCCCGGGCGACTCACGCCACCTTGCCGCCCGCGCGCGAGGCGGCGGAGGCGCTGCTGCTGAAAGGCAACGCCGTCGACGCGGTGGTCGCGGGCGTGTTCGCCGCGGCCGCGGCCGAGCCCTCCGTGCTCCTCGGTCCCGTCCAGCTCCTCTTTGGCGGCGGCGGGGCAGGGCACCAGGCGGTGTCCGGCCGGCTGCTCCAGTCGGGCAAAGGCATCGATCGGCCGCGCGGCTTCCGGGACGGCGATCGTGTGCCGGACGCGGCGCGCGTGGCGGTGCCCGCGCTCTCCGCGGCGCTCGTCGCGGCGCTGGCGACCGCGGGGCAGGCTTCGCTCTCGCAGGTCGTTGGGCCGGCGGTCGAGCTCGCGCGCGGCACGCCGCGCAGAGCGGTGCTGGCAGAGGTCGCGCGCCTCGGCCCGCGCGCGATGTGCGAGGGCACGCTCGCGGAGGAGCTCGTTCACGCCGCGAATCGCGTGGCGGGCGGCACGCTCACGCGGGAGGACCTCGACGACGTGCGGGTCGCCGTCGAGCGCTGCGCCCTCGAGCCGGCCGAAGTGGGCGCTGACGGCGAGCCCCGCGGCCTCCTCACGGTGCCATGGGGCTCACGCGCCACGCTGCCCTCCGCGGCCGAGGGTGAATCCGGGCTCGACGCGCGCAACGTCCACGCGGTGCTCGCGGTCGATCGCAACGGCCTGTTCGCGTTGGCCGTGTTCGAGGTCCACCTCGACGTGCTCCCGATCCCCGAGCTTGGCCTCGCGGCGCCGCTCGTCGCCCAGCCCGTGCGGAGAGGCACCCCGCGCGTGCGTCCAGGCACGGTCCTCGCGGCGCCGTTCCCGGCGGGGCTCGTCGAACGTCGCGGCGCGTTCGAGCTTGGCCTCGTCGTGGTGCAGTCCCCCACGGGCGAAGCAGACGCCCGCGCCCTCCTGACGCGCGCCGTGAGCGGCGAGAGGCCGCAGTCTTCGGGCGCACGAATGCTCGCGGTCGCCCAGACGGGTGATCGCGCCTCCGCGTTCGGCTGAAGGCTTGACGGGGCTCCCGGTAGTGACAAAAAAACGCCTTTGGTAACAGGCGGTTACGCCGTGCGCGCGCGCCGCCTCCGCGCGCGCAACACCCCCAGCAACGCGAAGCCCACCACCCCCGCGGCGCCGACCCCAAGACCGCCGGAGGCGCCGGGCCGCGCGCTGCAGCCGCCGTCGTCGCTCCCCGTCGGCGGCGGCGGCGCCGAGGGATCGCACGCGCCCGCCGCTACCTCACCGCTCGAGGTCGCGCGGCGGCCACTCGGGAGGTAGACGGAGCAGATCGCCTCGGTGTCGTCCGGCTCGAGATCGCGAAACGTGATCGTGCCGGGCGTGTAGCGCGCGAACATCGTGGCCTCGCGCAGCGGAGAGTGCGCGATCCCAAAGAAGTGGCCGACCTCGTGCGCCATCGCGCTCGCCATGTCGGTGCCCGTCCGCGGGACCGGATCGCCCAAGGCGAAGGAGACGTTCGCGGTGTTCACCTCCATGTCGGCGTCGAGGATCTCCCCGGTGAGCTTATTGAAGGTGAGGGTCGTGAGGATCACCTCGCTCGTCGAGCCGTGCGGCCACTTGTCGTCCCAGAAGACGATCGCGCTCGCGTTGGCGCCGCCCCGCGTGTCGTAGCCGAGCGCGGTCCGCGACGTGTCGCCGGTGAACTGGGCGTCGATGGTCAAGCGCTTGCCGCCGCAGCTCACCGCCTCCCACGTGGCGAACGCCTGGGCCGCGAGCTCCTTGAAGCGCGGCATGTCGAGCTTCTTCGACCCGGGCGCTTCCACCGCGTACCCCACGCAAGCGCGCGAGTGGTACACGAACTTGCCCTCGGCCCAGCAACCCCCGGGCTCCGGCGAGAAGCTGGGATCGGTCGGCACCGTGGTCGTGCGGCAGAACGCGCTGGCGGGGACGGTCGAGAGCCACACCGCCGCCGCACAGCCGACAGCCAAGAGACAACGCATCAAAGACAAGCTCCTCGCCTCAGCATAGCGAAACTGCCCGCGAAATCGCCCACCACGCGCGTCGCGGTGTGAAGTTTCTCCCCGGACGGCCCGCCGGTGAGTCGCGTAGACTGCGGCGATGTCCGATGCCTCCTGCCTCGCTCTGGACCGCGTGAGCCCGTGCAGGCGCCCCGAAGGCCGCGCGGCGGGGCACCAGACCTGGGAGAACCTGCTCTTCGTCCACTACACGTTCCCCGCGGAGGTCGTGCGGCCGCTGGTGCCTGCAGACCTCGACCTCGACCTCTGGCGTGGCGAGGCGTGGGTCGGCATCGTGCCGTTCGAGATGAAGCACATTCGCCCCGCCTTCGTCCCGATCGGCCTCGATTTCCTGGAGACCAACCTGCGGACCTACGTCCACCGGCGGGGCGAGCCGGGGGTGTTCTTCTTCTCTCTCGAGGCGAGCTCGCTGCTGGCGGTCGAGGCGGCCCGCTTCGGGTGGGGGCTGCCCTATTTTCATGCCGACATGAGCACGACGAGGGAGGGCGATCGCGTCCGCTACGAGACCCGTCGCCGCGGGGCCTCGCCGCCCGTTCGGGCCACGTTCGAATACTCGGTCGGTGCCGCGCTGGGCACCTCGCAGGCCGGCACGCTCGAGCACTTTCTCCTCGAGCGCTACTACCTCTTCACGGTCACGAACGGGGGCGACGGGAAGCCAGGGCGCGTGGGCAAGGGGCAGGTCCACCACCTCGCGTACCCCGCCCACGAGGCGACGCTCCACGCGACGCACGACGATCTGATGGTGGCGGCGGGGCTGCCGCGGACCGAGCGCGCGCCGAGCGCCGTTCACTTCTCGCCCGGCGTCGAGGTCGAGGTGTTCGGGCCATGGGACGAGCCCGAGGCCGCCGAGCCCGACGGTCCGGCCTGACGGCCGACGCGCCAATCACGTCGCCCGCCGGATTCGCTTGACAGACACTGGCCGAAGTAGCAGGTTGCGCCTCCCGCGGGCCACCGCGAGGCTTTATTTTCCCGAGGTAGTCATGGCGAAGAGCGACATCACCGGCAAGCGCAGGCTCAGCGCGCAGAACGTCTCCCACTCCAACATCAAGACGAAGCGCTGGCAGCACGTCAACGTCCAGGCCCGTCGTCTCTGGGTGCCCGAGCTGAACCGGTTCGTCTCCCTCAACCTGACGACCCGCGACATCCGCACGATCGACAAGATCGGGCTCTTCGCGTACGCGAAGCGCTACAACGTCAAGCTGTAGGCGTCCGCGCACGCTCCGTTCCGCCGCGCCGTGCCTCCGCTGGGGGCGCGGCGTTTCGAGTTTTGTTCGGGGCACCGCGCGGCCGTGAGACGCTCAGCCGATGGCGCCGCCGCCCTTCCTCATCCTCGAGCCCGAGGTCGACTCGCCGGTCCTCGTCGAGGTGCCACACGCGGGAACCTACGTCGACCCCGAGACCTCCCGCCTGTTAATGACTCCGGCTCGCGCGGTCGCGCAGGACGCCGATCTGCTCGTCGACGAGCTCTACGCGGACGCGCCCTCGGTCGGGGCAACGCTGCTCGCGGCCAAGCACTCGCGCTACGTCGTCGATCTGAACCGCGGCGAGGGCGACGTCGACGGGGCCTCCGTGCGAGGCGTGCCGGGGCCGCTGCGAGCGTCGCGCGGCGTAATCTGGCGCCTCTCGGGCGCCGGCGAGCCGGTCCTCGCGGCGCCCCTCGAGCGCGCCGAGCTCGAGCGCCGACTGACCCGCGTCTATCGCCCTTACCACGAGGCCCTCGCGGGGCTCATCGCCGGCAAGGTGCGTCGATTCGGCCACGCCGTGGTGGTCGCCGCGCACTCGATGCCGAGCGTGGGCGTCACGTCTCGCGGGGCCCGCGCGCTCCGGGCCGACGTGGTCCCCGGGACCCGCGGCCGGACCAGCGCCGCCGCGCGCTACATCGACGTCGTGGACGCGAAGGCACGCAGCGCGGGGCTCACCGTCGCCCACGACGATCCCTACCGGGGCGGCTTCACGACCCTCCACTACGGCGCTCCGGCGCGTGGCGTCCACGTCGTGCAGGTCGAGCTCGCGCGGCGGCTCTACATGGACGAGGCCACCCTCCAGCCCTCGCCGCGCTTCATGGAGACGCGCCGGTTCTGCCGCGAGCTCACCGCGGCGCTCGTGGAGCTGTCTCGCTCGTAGCGGTCGCCGCGCTCTGCGTCGTTTCGTGGCTCGGCCGAGCGCTCTCGCGACGGTGCGCGCGGCGCTCAGCCGGTGATGCGGCGCGCCCGCGGGTGCGCCCGGTCGTACGCCTCGCGCACGTGATCCTGGGCGATTCGTGTGTAAATTTCAGTAGTTCCGAGGTCGGCGTGGCCGAGCATGGCCTGCACCGCGCGGAGGTCGGCGCCGCCGCGGAGGAGGTGAGTCGCGAACGAGTGGCGCAGCTTGTGCGGCGAGAGCTCTGCGGTGATCCCGGCGACGCGCGCGTAGCGCTTCACGAGCTTCCAGAAGCCCTGACGCGTGAAGCGCTTGCCACGCGGGGAGACGAACACGTGGGGTGACAGCTCGGCGCCCGGCGTCACGCCGCGCACGTCCGCGAGGTACACGTCGAGGTGCCCGAGGGCGACCTCGCCGACCGGCACGAGCCGCCGCTTCTGGCCCTTGCCGAGCGGAGACACCACGCCCCGCTGCATGTCGAGCTCCGAGAGGCGCAGCTCGCACAGCTCGGTCACGCGGAGCCCTGACGCGTACATGAGCTGGAGCATCGCGGTGTCGCGCAGGCCTCGTGGCGTGGAGAGGCCCGGCGCGCCGAGGAGGCGCAGGACCTCGTCCTCGGTGAGCACGCGCGGGAGCTTTCGGGCGAGCCGAGGCCGCGCCACCTTGCGGGTCTCGTCCGAAGGCGCCGCGCGCTCGCGCACGAGGAACCGGCAGAACCCGCGCACCGCGGAGAGCTGGCGGGCGCTCGATCGCGCGGAGAGGCCCTCCTCGGTGTTCTTCACGAGCATCCGCGCGAGCGCCTCCGCGGAGACGTCCGAGGGGAGGGCGGCGCCGTCCGCCGTCGCCACCGCGCGCGCGAGGCGCCCGAGGTCGCGTGAGTACGCCTCGAGGGTGTTCTTCGCCAGCGCGCGCTCGACCCGCAGGTGGTCTAGGTACGCGTCGATGTAGGCGTAGAGGTCCACGGGCGGAAGCGTAGCGGCCGCGGCCGGCGGCGGCACGTTTCCGGTCGCGCCCAACCGCGGTAGACGACGCGCGCCTCGCCGAACCGGGACCCTTCAAGGCGAGGCGCGAGCCGCCCTCACTGCAGCGGCGATCGCGAGGGCGCGCTTCTCGTGGGCGGCCTGCGCGACGAGCGCGTCGACCTTCGCCTGCGGCCCGCCGCCGCGCAGCGCCGCCGCGTAGCCCGGCATCGCGGCGGCTCGATCGACAAGGAGCTTGTCGAGGTCTTCGCGGCGGGCGCGGCCCCAGGGGGTCTCGACCGTCGTGCGGCCGAGGAGTCCGCGGGCCTCGGTCACTGCGCGCGCCGCGTCGCCCTCGACGAGCGAGGCCGCTTCGGCGCCCCGGCCCGCGCGGTCGAGCCGATCGGCCTCGCCGAGGAAGGCGTCGACCTTCGCGTCGGCGGCGAGGAGCGCGCCGAGCCGCGCGCGGTCCGCGTCGTCGGGCCCTCTGTCGGGCGCGCGAGAGCACGCGAGGGCGAGCGCTGTCAAGGCGGCGGCCGCGACACCCCGGCGTCGGAGCCGGAGCGCGTGGCCGGCGGTCGGCGCACGGGCCGGCGGCGGTCGTGAGATGGATAGCGTGCGATCGGGAGGATGCTTCGTTGACACGGAACCGTTCGGGAAACTAACGTTTGGCGCGCGAAAGCGTCAACGAAGGCGCACACGGAGAACCATGGCCGAAGACAAGAAGCCGAAGATCGACCTGAAGGCGCGACTCGGCAAGAGCGCAGGTGCAGCCACCCCCCCACCGGCCGCCCCTGGGGCGATCCCGGTGCCGGTCCCCGGGGGGGCCGTCCCTCCGCCGAGTGTGCCCGCGCCCGCGGCCATGCCTGGAGTCGCAGCCCCGGCGCCCGCGCCGAAGCCCGCCGCGGGCTCGCCCATCGCGCCGCCGCCCGGGTTCGTCGATCCGTCGATCGCGGCTGCAGCCGCTGCGGCCGCTGCGGCTGCCCACGCGGCCCGGCCGCCGGAGCCGGTGCAGCCTCAGCGCATCGAGGTCGACGAGGCCGCCGTTCAGGAGGCCGCGAAGGGCGGCACCAAGAAGGGCGTCATGATCGGCGGCGTCCTCGCGGTCATCCTCGGCCTGGTCGGGTACGTCGCGGGCATGAGCGGGGAGGCGAGCTCGGGTCGCAAGAAGGCGCAGGCCGACGCCCTCAGCCTCGCGGGCGACATCGACAAGTCGAAGGACACCCTCGACAAGCTCGCCAAGAAGCTCGAGGAGGGCAAGAAGGCCCTCATCACCGACAAGAAGTTCCCCGACAAGCTCGCGGGCGAGCTCGGCGGCATGAACGTCGACTTCGACGGCGGGAAGCTCGCCGGCGTCCGCTTCAGCGGCTTCTCCGCGGACACCACGTCGGGGCTCATCGAGTTCATCACCGCCGTGCAGTCGCTGAACGACCGCAAGCTCGTCATCATCAACCTGCTGAACGCGCTGCAGAAGCCCATCACCGAGGGCTTCCAGCAGGCCGACAAGCCAAGCCTCGGCTTCGTCGTGCTCCTCGGTCGCCAGGACCCCGCGAAGAACTACTACGGCATCCTGGCGCCCCTCGACGCGCCGCTCGCCATCACCCCGCCGAACATCTCGCTGCCCGACAAGTTCAAGGCGATCGACGTGACCGCAGGCCAGAAGGTCGAGGTCCCGAAGTATTCGGGCGGCGATCTCTCCAAGCCCGCGGCGCTGTACATCGCGCCCGCGTCGATCACCAAGAACTTCCCCAGCGAGGTCACCGGCAAGATCGCGCAGCTCGTGAGCCAGCTCGGGCGCGTCGCCAGCGACATCAACGGTGAGAAGCCCCAGGAGAACGTGGTCACCGAGGCGAAGCCCGGCATGGTCCAGCGCGCCGACAAGCTCAGCACGGCGCTGAAGAAGGTCTCCTCGGGAGGCAAGTAGGCTCGCGGCCCGCGCCTGTCGCTTGGCGAGCCCGGCCTCCCGCGAGGTCGGGCGATGCCATTTCTACGCCGAGCGCCACTACGTGCACGCACGATCGCAAGGCGCGCGGGAAGGTGCTGCTCGTGCCATGAGCCGCTCCGCGCCCCGCGAACTGTGCTCAACTTCACGCGTTTACGGGGAGGGCGCGCGCGCGATGGGCACCCGCGCGAGGACGAGCACGCCCGCGCCGTTCGGGCAGCGACCGCGCTCGATGCCGACGTAGCCCCGCGCGAGCAGCGCTGCGCACGCGTCCTCGGCGGCGACCTCGAGGGGCGAACGGAGCCTCGCGACGAGCCCTGGCGCCCGCCGTGCGCGATCGACGATCGCGACGCGCGCGCCCGCGGGGAGGGCCGAGGCCTCGACGAGTGCGCTCGCCACACCCCCTGCGCTCGTCGCGTCGTCCGCGTCGACCCACACGACGCGCAGCGTGTCCGGCCCCGCTTCGTGGATGGACCTCAGCGCGAAGGGCGTGGGGGCATACACCGCCGCCCCCTCGACCTCGTGGCTCGCCCGCCGCAGCACCGCGACGGTGCGGAGCTCCGCGGGTCGCTCGAGCAGCCTCACTCGGAGGCGTCTCCCTCGCTCGGTGCGGCAACCGGCGGCTTCAAGGTGATCGGCGGGCGGAGGTGGATCTCGACCTTCACGATGCGCGTCGCGTCGGCCTCGACGACCGTGAGCGACAAACCGCCGAGCTCGAGCACCTCGCCCACGCCGGGCACCCGGCCGGCGCGGTGGATGATGAGCCCGCCCAGAGACTCGTAGGCGCCTTCGGTGGGCAGCACGCAGCCGAGCTGCTCCTCGAGGTCGGACAGGGGGATCTCGGCGCTCGCGACGTAGCGGCCGTCGGCGAGCTTGTGGAGCGCGGCCTCCGCCTCGGTGTCGTACTCGTCGCGGATCTCGCCCACGATCTCCTCGATGATGTCCTCGAGGGTGACCATGCCGGCGGTGCCGCCGAACTCGTCCGAGACCACCGCGAGGTGGAGGCGTCGGCTGCGCATCTCGCGAAGGATCGTGAGCGCCGGCTGCGAGGAGGTCACGAAGAGCACGGGTCGCCGCACGAGCGAGTCGAGCGTCACCTCGGCGAGCGTGCCGGCGTTCAGCACGTCGAAGAGGTCTTTGACGTAGAGGAGGCCGAGCACATTGTCGATCGTCTCTCGATAGACCGGGTAGCGCGAGTGGCGATCTTTCGTGACGAAGCCGAGCACGTCGGTGAGCGGGCTCGCGATGTCGATCGCCGAGATGTGCCGCCTCGGCACCATGACGTCTTTCGCCGTGAGGTCCTGGAAGTCGAGCACGTTCCGGATCATCTCGGCGGGCTCCTCGGCGATGGTGCCCGCCTCCTGGCCCACGTTGACGGCGTTCGCGAGCTCGGCCTCCGCAGACGCCGGATCCACGACGTGCTCTTCGGTGACGCGGGCCGAGACGAACGCGTCGAGCCACGAGAGCGGCCAGGCGATGGGGGCGAACGCCCACTCCAGGGGGAAGAGCCACGTGAGCGCGAGCCGGGCGGTGGCCTCTGGGCGCTGGCGCGCGACGGCGCTGAACGCCGCCGCGAGCGCCCCGTAGAGGAGCACCGTGAGGAGGGCGGGGACGACCGCGTTCTCCACACCGAACGATTTCTCGAGGGTGTCGTCGAGGAGAACCGCCGCGAGGCCGACGGCGCTGACGCGGCCCGCGAGCCACCGCGCCAGAACGCGGTGCTGCTGGGCGCGGTAGCGCGCGAAGCGCGCCTCCGTCGTCGCGAGGACGTCGATGCGCGTCTCGTGGATGGTCGTCAGCGCGGCGTCGGCGGCCGCGAACGAAGAGCCGACGCAGGCGATGGTGGCGGCGAGGACGAGCGGGCCGACGGGCACTGGATTCAAAGCGAAGCACTCCCCAGCGACCGAGGCCGCGCGCGTACCCTAACCCACCCGGTCGCCGCGGGGAAGGCGAGGCCGGCACGGCGGCACGCCTTCGCGCGTCGCGCGCCCGCGTCCGTCAGGCCTCCGCAAGCACGCGCATTACGTTCTCGCGCAACACCTTGCCAACGGCGACGCGCGAGACGCCGGCCGCGAGCAGCGCGTCGGTGAGCAAGGGCAGCCCGCGCGGATCCCGGAGCGGCTGGGTCGGCACGATGAACCCGTCCCAGTCGCTCCCAAGGGCGACCGCGTCTTCGCCGACCACGTCGATGATGTGCTTCATGTGCTTCACCACGGGCTCCAGCCCGTCGCCCCCGAGGAATTTCGGGCAGAAGATCACGCCGACGCAGCCGCCCTTGTCGGCGACCGCTCGCAGCTGCTCGTCGTCGATGTTGCGCCAGTGCTCGAAGGCCCCGAGCACGCCGGTGTGGCTCACGATCGGCGGCCTCCGCGCGAGGCGGCATGCGTCGAGGAAGCCGCGCTTGTTGATGTGCGACAGATCGACGAGCACGCCGTTGTCTTCGCAGCGCTCGACGAGCTCGACGCCGAACTTGGTGAGCCCCTCGTGATCGCGCCGACCGCGCCCATAGGCGGGGAACCCGGCCTCGTTCGAGCTGAAATGGAGCAGCCCGAGGTAACGCACCCCGCGCCGGGCGAACCCGTCGATGCGCGACACGTCGCCCTCGAGCGCGTGGGCCCCCTCGATCCCGAGCAGCGCCGAGACGAGGCCTTCCGCTCGGCACGCCTCGACCTCGCGGGCCTTGCGGACCAAGCGGAGCCTGGAGGGGTTCCGCGCGAGCGCGAGCTCGAGGGCGTCGATCTGCTCGTCGATGACGCGCGCCATCCCCCGCGGTCGCTCGGCGATGGGGAGCGAGACCAGCCCGAAGAACTGCGCGCCCATCCCGCCCTCGACCATCCGCGGCACGTCGACGTGGCCGCCGAGCGCTGCCTTGTAGAGCGGCGGCTCGTGCATCTTGTGCAGGTCGTAGCCCAGCCATCGGCACCACATGAGCGTGTCGGCGTGGAGGTCGATCGCGGGGTGCGCCTCGTGGAGCGCGTGGGCTTCGTCGGAGCCGAGCATCGGGCCGAGGGTACACCGATTCGCTGGCTGTGGTGCCCACGCGTGCGGCGCAGAGCGCGTGGGCTTGCTCCTCGTGGCGGCCCCGGCTACCCATGCGGCGCCATGTCTCTGTCGTCGCTTCGCGTGCTGGTCGTTGGGGTGGGCGGGCTCGGGTGCCCCGCGGCGTGGGCGCTCGCCGAGGCCGGCGTGGGCACCTTGTGGCTCGCCGACGACGACGAGATCGACGTGTCGAACCTGCACCGCCAGATCCTCTTCGGCCCCGCGGACGTGGGCCGCGACAAGGTCGCCACGGCCGTCGCGGCCCTCTCCACGCGGTACCCGGCGCTCTCCGTGCGAGGGCACGCGACGCGGTTTCTGCCCAGCGTCGCCGCTGAGCTCCTCGACGGCGTCGACGTGGTGGTCGAGGGCGCCGACAACTTCGCCACGAAGTTCCTGGTCGCCGACGCGTGCGCCCTCGCGCGCAAGCCCGTCGTCCATGGAGCCGCGCTGCGTTGGCTCGGCACGGCCCTCGCTGTCGGCGCCGTCGGCCGCCCGTGCTACCGCTGCGTGTTCGAGGATCTGCCGCCCGGTCCCGCGCCCAGCTGCGCGGACGCGGGCGTGATGGGGCCCGTGTGTGGGGTCGTGGGGGCGCTCATGGCCGACCTGGCGCTGCGCCTCGTCGCGCCCGACCTGGCGGGCCCGGATGGGGCGGGCAGGCCGGGCTCCGCCGCGGGGACGCTCGTCTCCTTCGACGGAAAGCGCCTCACGCGCCGCACCACCCGCGTCGCGTCGCGCGCCGGGTGCGAGCTCTGCGGTGAGGGCGCGGTGGCGCCGCCGTTGGTCGCCTCCAGGTATGCCTCATGAATTCAAGATCTTACGTGCGTCAGATGACCCTCCCCGAGGTCGGGACCGCGGGGCAAGAGCGGCTGGCCGCCGCCCGGGTGACCGTCCCGGACGACGGCTCGCTCGCGCGCGAGATCGAGGCGCGCTACCTGCGTGGGGCGGGCTGTACGGTCGCGCCGGGCCCGGCCTCCGAGGTGCGTCCTCTCGGCCTCTCGTCCGGCCCGGAGGCCGTCGGTCAGGGGGCCCTCGCCGCGCTCGTAGCCCTCCGCGCGGCGCTTGGGCTGGGGCCGCCCGACGACGCGCTCGACGACACCCGCGGTCCTACGGTGCTACCGTGACCGCGTGAGCCGCCTCCTCTTGCTGCGATGCGACGCGTGAGGAGCGGCCGCCGCCACGCCTCGCGGCTCGCGCGGTTCGCGAGCGTCGCGCTGGTCCCGGTCCTCGGCCTGATGGAGGCCTCGCCGGCCCACGCCGATCTTCAGGGGGATCGCGATCGGGTGGGGGCGGCGTGGCGCCGCGCGGGCGCGCAGCCTCTGTTCCTGGGCTCGCGGTACTTCTTCGACGACGAGTCGGCGTCGTTTCGCCTCCCAGCGCCGCCCCGCGGCGCGTGTGTGCGGGTCGCCGTCATCGGGCCTCGCGGCGCGAGCCTCCGCGCGCGCTTCTCGGACGGCGCCGTCGACGCCGCCCTTCGGGCCGTGAGCCACGCAGGGGCGCTGCAGCTCTCACGCTGCCAGGAGGGCGCCAGTCGCCTCGTCGTCAGCAGCGAGTCGGGCCGCGGCGCAGTGGAGGTCCTCGTCGTGTCCCACGCGCCGACGGTCGCCTTGGCAACGCTCGGCGCGCTGCTGCCGGAGCGTGGCGCGCCGCGCGAGCACCCTCCCGAGCCGCCGCTGCCGATCCACCTCGCCGCTCCCGAGAGCCGGGTGCGCGCAGCCGAGGCGATCGCCCTGGCCGCGGGCGCGACCGATGGCGACCAGCAGCGAGTGCGCGTCGCCGGTCAGGTGAGCCAGCTGCGGCTGCGGCTCCGCCCGGGGTGCACGGCGATCACCGTGGTCGCCACCGCGCTCGGCCGCGCCGAGGCCGAGGCCGTCGACGTGGACGCCGAGGCGCGGGACGATGAGGGCGCGATCGTCGCGCGCGACAAGACGGACGCGCCCGACGCCCGCATCGAGCCCTGCACCACCACCGCGAAGGACATCACCGTGTCGGTGACGGGCGCACCGGAGGGCAGCGAGCTCGCGCTCGTGTCGGCGCGCTTTCCCGTGCGCGACGCGGTGCCCGGAGTGTTCGGCGAAGACGCTCGACTCCGCATGGACAGGGCCCTGCGCAAGCGACGGGCCTCCGTGCAGGGGGCGCCCGTCCTCGTCGCGCAGGGGGTGACCGGCACTACCCGCGTCCCCGTGCCGCTCGACGGACTGAGTTGCTACGTCGCGGTGGGCGCGGTCTCGCACGGCACGCCGCGCGGTCTCGGGATCCATGTGGAGGGCGGCCCACTCGAGGCCGCCGACGAGCGCGGCGCCGGTGACGACGCAGGGGTGGTCGCGTTCTGCGCGAGCCGCGAGCGGGTCGCGCGGCTCTCGGTCGCCGCGCGAGGCTCGCAGGTGCGCTGGGGGCTCGCCGTATTTCGCGTGGCCGCGGGCGCGGGGAAGGCGGCCACGCCGTGAGCGCGGCGAGCAAGGAGTCCGTCGCCGCGTCGGCGCTCGTCGCCGCGCTCGTCGTGGCCAGTGGCTGTCACGCTCCACCGGCCGCGAGCCCTCCGCGCGCGCTTCGGCTCGCGCCTCCGCGGGTCATCGCCGGCGCCCCCGATGTGACGAAGCTGCTCGGAGACGCGGCGGTGCGCGCCACGGACCTCGGCGCGGGCCCCGTCTCCGTCGTGGCGTCGGGCCTCGTCAGCGAGGGCGAGCGCCTCGGCGCGTTCGTCGAGGTGCCCGACGACGCGTGCCTGCTCGTGTACGGCCGCGCCGCCAGCGCCGTGGAAGACATCGACCTCGTCGCGCTCACCGACGACGGCAGCCCGCTCGCGCTCGACGAGAGCCCCGATCCCCGGCCCACGGTCCTCTTGTGTCCGCCACACCCGCGCCGATTCTACGTGGCGCTGCAGGTGGCCCAGGGGGACGGCCTCGCCGTCATCGCGGCGCACACGGTGCCTCGCGCGCTCGCGGGTCGCGTCGGCGTCGGCATGGGAGCCCGCGGGGCCCTGGGGGCCCCCAAGCGCGCGGACGACTGGCCTTACCTGGACGATCTGCTCCGCGACCACAGGCGCGCGCTCGGGGGCGCGTGGGAGGAGACCAAGCGCGTCGCCGTTCCGGTGGACACGCGCGCGCCGGCGTACGTCGCGGTGAGCGGCGGCCCTCGCGAGTGCCTCGACCTGCTGCTCGTCCCGGACGACGACGTGGGCCTCGTCGACGCGGAGCTCTCCGACGAGGAGGGTAGGCAGATCGCGAGGGCGCGCGGCGCGGCGGAGGCGCGCTCGCTCGTCGTCTGCACCGACGCGCCGCTCGCCGGCTCGCTGCGCCTCCGCTCCCACGTCGGCCAGGGGAGCGTGGCCGTCGTGATGTCCCGCGCCTCCTCCGAGTTCGCGAAGGAGGCGAGGACCCGGCCCGAGTTCACGCACCACGGCGTCGCGCTGCCTCTGCCGGACGCGCTCGCCAAGCGCGCGACGGCGCTCGCCCAGGCGGGCTACGCGCCAGCCTCGTCCTCCCGCCGGGGAGAGCTGCCAGCCGCAAGAATATCGAGTGTATTCGAGACGTTGAAGACGGAGTGCGCGCGGGTCGATCTCGTGGTGGGCGCGCCGGTGCGACGCGCCCAGCTCGACGTCTGGACGGCGGGCGCGACGGGCGGCGACCTGCTGGGCGCGGCCGAGGGCCCCGCCGGGGCCGCCGTGTTCGTGTGCCCGGGCGCGAAGTCGCGCGTGCGCTTCGACCTCGAGAGCCGTGGCGCCGGGGGCCCGTTCGCGTTGGAGGTGCGACCGGCGCTCTGGTCTGGCCCCGAGCTGACCGCCGCGCCGCTCGCCGCCTCACGCATGCTCGCGCGGGCCGCGAGTGGCGAGCATCAGCTCATCGAGGGGACCGCGGTCGGGCTCCGCAGGCTCACGCTCGACGCGGTGCACCTCGCCACGCTCACCGAGGACGTCCCCGCGGGCGGTTGCCTGCACGCGTACCTCGGCATCGAGGGGCCCGGGCAGGGGGTCGAGCTGCGGCTCTTCGACGCGGTTGGCGGCGCGGAGCTCGACCGGGCGCATGGCGAGTCGAGCGGCGGCGTGTCTGCGTGCGCGAAGGGCGCGCCGCTCAAGGTGCGCCTCGAGGCCCGGGCCGGGCAGGGCGTCGCGACGGCGATCGTGGGTCTGCGCAGGTAGTCGCGTCAGGGCCTCGGGCCGACGCTCCAGGTGCCCGACGTCCCGTCCCCCGAGGTCCACGTGCCCTCCATGTGCTCGGCGTCGACGACCCGGCCGACGAAGGTCTGGGTGACCTTCGGGGAGAGGTCCGCGCCGTCGAGGCGCACGGCGTCGCCATCGATGACCCCGACGAGCTGAAACGTCCCTTGGTTGCGGTGCGCCCCGAGCGCGGAGACCACGCCGCTGCACCCGACGCCGACGGTGAGCAGGGTGCCTGCGTCTCCACCGCGCGTGGAGCCGGCGTAGAGCCCCGGCTTGAGCTTGCCGCACCGCTCAGCGTTCCCGCGCGCGCAGCGGAACCCGATGAAGGGCTCGTAGGCGTCGAGGCCTTCGGCCGCGCGGCTCGACGCCGCGAGCGTCTTTCCGCTGGCGAGCCAGGAGCCGCCGCGAACCGCGAGCCGGGGGCTCCCTTGGCCGGCGAGGGTGCAGAGCGGATCGCGCCTTGGTCCGGGGGTCGACCAGCACGCCTCGTCCTGGCGGCTGAAGCGGTCGAGGGCCCACTCGCTCACGTTGCCGGCGAGGTCGCGGAGCACGCCGCCCTCGAGCGGCAACGAGTCGCGGCGGCGTGAGGCGGCGCACGCGGCGCCGGCGCACTCGGGCCCGGAGGCCTGGCCGCGCGCGCGGCACGGCGCAACGATGGGCGCGAGGTACCCGTCGCCGCCGCGTCCCCAGACGGCGTCATCGCACGCGGGCGGATCGTCGCCCCAGGGGAATCTGCGTGACACGAGCGCCGACGCGACGTGCTCGAACTGCGCCTCGGTGGGGAGGTCCTTGCCACGCGAGAGGCAGAAGTGTCGGGCCGCGGTCCACAACGTGCAGTTTGCAGGCAATGCCTCTCGTGAGCCCGGCGTCGCGGTGAAGGAGCAGTAATCGGAGCGCGACGCGCCGGTGGTCTTCTGGCTCCATGGGATGAAGCCGATCTCGCTCTTCTCGAACCCGCGCACGTCGCCAACCGTCGCCTCGTCGGCGTCCAGAAAATGGGGCGAGACGACCACGAGCCGCGCGAGGTCGGCGGTGTGCTCCAGGATCGGCGCCCGCTCGCCAGGGCGGCCCATCCAGAACGCGCCACCGGGCACACACACCTCTCCCGTGGGGGCGGGGGAGGAGCAGTCGCGCCTCGCGGCGCCGAGCCACGTGCCGACGCGGGACACCTCGGGGCGACCCGCGGTGAGCGGGGCGGGGGAGACCAGCGTGCCACGCGGCGCGCCGACGTCGTCTGTCGCGAGCTGGACCGTGGCTTCGCCGCCTCCCTCCGCGGGAGCTGCCGGCAGCGCACCGACGACCTCGACCGTGCTGCTGGGCGACGCCGCGCGGCCACCGACGAGGTGCGCCGCGAGGTAGAGGCGGGCGCGAACCCGGTATCCGTCGACCCCGGGCGTCGCAGGCACCTGGATGGACGCGCGGTGGTCGCTGAACAGGCGCCGATCGAGCGCGAACTCGCGGCGACATCCGTCGCAAGGCGAGGTCGCGCCTGGCTCGAAAATCTCCACCTGGAGCCTATCGAAGAGCGGCTGCACTTCGGGCGCCGCCTCGCCCGCCGGAGCCGGCACCGGGGCGTCCGTATCGAAGAAGAGCAGCACGTGACCCGTGGGCGGGAGCGGCTCGCGCGCGCACGCGGCGGCCAGGAGCGCGAAGGAGAGGGCCCGGCGCATCAGGGCCCACCGGGGCCGGAAGGGCGAACGCAACGGAATCCCACGGTCGGGGCGTACTCCTCGATGCCGACAGCCTGCCGCCGCGGGGAGGCGACCGAGGGCGCGTTCGACGCCCAGTTCCCGCCGCGGACCTGCCGCACGGGCCCGGCGTCGGGCGTACAGGTCGGATCGAGCAGGCCCGCGCTCCGCCAGCAGGCGCTCTGGTAGCTGAAGAACGCGTCGCGCACGAGCTCGGAGACCCCGCCGCCGAGGCCGACGACACCGAGCGACGTGACATCTCCCCCCGGAGCGCCCGCGGTGTCGACGGGCGCGGGCCCGGCGCCGCGTTCGGTGCACAAGCTTCGGCCGAGGGTCCCTCCGGTGAGGCGGCCGTGCACCGCGCGCTCGCAGGTCACGGCGTCTCGCCCCCACGGATACACCGTCTTCGCGGCGCGGCCAGCCACCTGGGCGGCATATTCCCACTGCACCTCGGTCGGGAGATCCGCCCCGACGAGTCTGCAGAGCGCACGGGCGACGGGCCATGTCAGGCAGGTCAGCGCGAGCTCCTCGCGGCCGCGCGGGCTCAAGCTCGCGCTGCAGAGCGCCCTGTCGAGCTCGTTCTTGGACGTGCTCGCGATGGGGCCGTCGTTGCCGACGAGCTGCCCCGGCTCACCCGTCGGGTCAGCGTCGAAGAGGGGGCGCCAGCGCCCAACGGTGTACTCGTGACGATCCATGTAAAATGCACTCACTCGAGCGATCCGCTCTGGCACGCCGTCTCCGTCGCCCGCTCCGTACTCGCTGGCGTTGCCGAACACGAACGCACCGCCGGGCACACACACCTCGTGGGCGCGAGGCGCGCCGGCGCAAGGCTCGGCCGCGCCGAAGCTGCCCTGCAGGGAGACGGAGGGCAGCGACATGTCGGGGTCCAGCGCGGACGCCGCGGGCGTGACCCGCGCGTTCTCCGTGTCCACGCACGACGCACCGGTCGCGAGGTCGGCCATGGTCCCAAAGCAGGCCCCGCGGAGGACGGCGCGCGCGCTCCCGACCCGGCCGGGCTGGAGCGAGATGCGCAGGATGCGGTCGATCGTGAGCAGCGGCTGCGGCTCGGAGCGTGGCGTGATGTCCACCCCCGACGCCACGAGGCGCTTGTCGACGGGGGTCGCCTCGGTGGCGCCGCGGGGCGCGAAACGCTCGCCCCGGTAGTCGCGCGTCTTGCCTTCGGGGTACGCGCGGAGGCGTACGATCACGTCGCGGGGGCCGACCTCGTCCGGGGTGAAGACGCTGAAGCTCAGCGGCCAGGCGGAGGGATCCGGCGCGGCGAGGTCTCTCGACTCGAACCACTCGCCCGCGGTCGTGTAGAAATCGACGCGCAGCCGGCCCACGAGGGCGGGCACCGGCGCGTCCGTGTCCACGACGACGAGCGCCTCGCCGAGGGGCGGCGGCGCCTCCTTGCACGACGGGGCCAGCGCGAGCGCCAGCGCGCACGTCCTCATCACCTGACCGGGACGGTCCATCCGAGGCCTCCACCGTTGAGGGCCTGGCGCTCAGGGTCGGGTCGCGTCACGGCGTACGTGGTGACGGCGACGCCCGTCACCACGGCGCCTGTTGCGGCCCAGAACCACCACTGCTTCGTGAGCGGCGTCTTCTCGATCTCGAGCGCCGCGCGCAGATCGAGCTCTTCGCCGGCGCGGACCGTGGCCTCGGTCTCGTAGGCGACGAACCCGTTGGCGCTCACCCGAACTCGGTAGGTCCCCGCGGAGCGGCGCAACGTCAGGGGCACGGGGCCAACGTCGACGTCGTTCACGGTGGCCAGCGCGCCTGGGCGGTTCGCCGAGATGTGCAGGAGCGCGGGCAGCCGGTCGAGCTGGAGCGAGAGCTTGGTCTGCGCTCCGGGCGCGAAGGTCTCGCGCACGACGACGTCTTGGAAGCCCTTTCGCGCCACGGTGAAGACCCGCGTGCCCGGATCGAGCGCCACAGTGAAGCGCTCGCCAGGGGCCTTTGCGGGGACGCCAGGCGGCGCGACCCCCGCGACCCAGCCCGGCCCGTCGGCCACGAGCGGCGCCCCGTCGACGGCGAGCGTCGCGTCGACGGGCGCGAGCGTGATGTCGACGCGGGACAGGAGCCGCTCGATCTCCGCGATGTGGCCCTTGGAGGCGACGACGAGGCTCTCCGGCAGCTCGTCGCCGTGGTCGGAGCTCCAGCGGAGCGCCTCCGTGAACGTGGCCCGCGCCCGCGCGTACTGCCCGGTCGCCCTGAAGCACTGCGCCACGTTGTAGATCGTCGCCGCGTGCGGCCGTAGCTTGAACGAGCGCTCGAACGCGGCGAGCGCGTCCGCCCAGCGCGACTGCTGGCCGAGCACGCTGCCCTTCTCGTACAAGGCGCGCGCCTCGGTGACGTTCGCGTCCTCGGGGTCTGCGGCGCGCGCCGGGGACGTGAGCGCGAGCCCGCAGAGCACCCCGATCCAAACATAGCGCATACGTTGACTCCGATTCAGAAGGGGGGAGGCACGTGGAGGCCGCCGGCGCCTGAGCTCGCGGCTTGCGGAGCGGCCGAGGGCTTCGCGGCCGGCGCTGACGGGTGGGGTGCCGTACCTGCGTGAGGTCCCGCGTGCGTTCCTGCGTGGGACGGGGCCGCCGGCGGGATCGCGGTCCCCACGGCGGACGGTGACGCAGACGCGACGGCGGGCGGCGCAGGGGCCGGGACCGGCGCGCTCGCGGAGGGCCTCGCAACCGGTGCGCTCGCCGCCAGCGGCGCTGAGGGCGGCGCCGAGGCTGCGTGTCGCCACGCGCCCGCGAAGGCGACCCCTCCGGCCGCCACGACCGCGGCCGTGGCCACGAGCGGCCAGGCGGAGCGCCGCGGGGGCGGGGGCACCGTCGCACCGGCGAGCGGCGTCGAGGTGTCGAGCCCGTCGAGCGGTGCCGACCGGACCGAGTCGTCGGGCGGCGGTCTCACCAAGGTCTGCGCCGCGGGCGTCGCTTCGCCGGGGCCGGTGGCGTCGGTCTTGGCACCTGCGGAGCCGGCGTCGGCGGCGTCGGACCCCGTCGTGGCGCTGAGCGGATCGACCGGAGGACCGGGGGGGCCCGACACGTGGGCTACGGTGACGCGCACCGACTCGCGCCCCCCGACGTGGCGCGCGAGCTCGGCCGACAGCGGCGCGAGGTCGCCTAAGCGCTCGCGGCGGTCGGTCTGGATCATCGCCGCGACGAGCGACGTGAGCGCCGGGGGCAGCGCGGGATCGCACTGGGCGAGCGGGACGTACGCTTGGTTCGCGATGGCCTTGAGCAGCTGGCCCATGTTGTCGGCCTCGAACGGGCGCCGCCCGGCGAGGCACTCGTAGAGGACGATCCCGAGGGCCCAGATGTCGGCCCGCGTGTCGACCGCCTCGCCCCAGGCCTGTTCGGGCGCCATGTAATAGGGCGTCCCGAGCACGGCGCCGGTCGCCGTGAGCTTCCCGTCGAGCGGCTTTGGGGTGCCGTCGGTGGACAGCACCTTCGCTATGCCGAAGTCGAGGACCTGCACGAGCTCCGGGGCGTCGCCTCGAGCGCGGGAGAGGAAGATGTTCGCTGGCTTGAGATCGCGGTGCACGATCCCGACGGCGTGCGCGGCGCGCACGGCGCTCACCACCGGGGCGAGCACCTCGCTCGTGCGCCGCAGGGACAGCCTCGGCTCGCGCCCGAGGAGCCCCTCGAGCGACTCGCCCTCGAGCAGATCCATGACCATGAAGAGGGCGCCTTCGAGGGCCAGGACGTCGTGAATCTTCACCACGTTCGGGTGACGCACGGCGCTGGCGGCGCGCGCCTCGAGGAGGAAGCGTTGTGCCCCGCTCTCGTCCGCGCCGCCGTGCCCGCGCGGCTTCAGGTACTTCAGCGCGACCGGCTTCAGCGTGACGAGGTGCAGGGCCTCCCAGACCGCGCCCATGCCGCCCTCACCGAGGAGCTTCACGAGTCGATAGCGGCCCGCAAGGATCTTTCCCTCTTCGAGCTGCATCGCCCCCTTAGAGTACCACGGAAGGGGCCGCGTTCCGCCGCCCGTGCGACGCGTGAAGGGGGCGGGCACGCGTCCACGCGCACCGTCTGGCGTCCGGCGCCGAGCAAGCGTCGCGTTGTCTGCCGGCGCCGAAAAAGGAGCACCCCCGCGGTCCGGTGGGGCCGGTCTCACTCGCGGAACACGTGAACCACCTCTTGAAAGAAATCACGCTTCCGGGCACTAAATTTAGCGGGGGGCGAGCGGATCGTCCACGGTCGGCGGCAGGGACCAGTCTCGTTCGAAGAAGCCCGCGGCACGGACCGACGCCCCGCCGAGGACGAGCTGGCCGCGCGCGCGGGCCACGCCGGTGTCGTACACGACGAAATCCGGGAGTAGATCCGGGAGCGAGAGCGCGCGCAGCGTGCCGAGCGGCGTCGCGCCGAACACGACGGCCACGTAGCGATCGGGGCGCGCTGGGTTCGGATAGACGTAAGCGGCCCCGAGCTCGGCGCCCTCGTAGGTGTTCGCGCCCAGACGGACGCGCTCTCCCTCCAAGGTGAGCGGCATCGAACGCATCGCCTCGAGGGCCGCCACGACCCGGTTCGAGCGAGCCGAGCCGACCAAGAAGAGCGCGCGGTCGTTGGCGAGCGCCTCGCCGCGCTCGAAGAACTCGGCGTCGCTGACGACCGGGTAGCGAGCCGTGATCCCTGCGCGCACCGCGGCGAACGCGCGCGCCACGTGCTCGTTGGCCGCCGCGTCCCTCGGGCTCGCCGTCCCGTAGACGAACAGCAGCGGCTCGTGAAAGACGTCACGCAGCGGCCCTGTCACCGCACCGGCCTTCGGGGGCGGCCAGGCAGGAGCCGGCCCCGGGCCCAAGGCCCAGCCGCTCGCGGTCGCGTGGACGACTCGCGGCGTCCCCGCGGGAAGCGTGAGCTTCGTGCCGTCCACTGTGAGCTGGAGTGGGCCCTCGGCGTCGAAGAGCTCGTCAGCGAGCAGCTCCAGCTCGGCCACGTGGTGGGTCGTGAGCTCCGCGCGCTCGCGGCTCGCGGCGCGGGCCCGCACCTCGGCCCACGCGTCGGACCTCTGGAGCGCGCGCACCTTGACCCACGCGCTCTGCCCCCAGCGTGCCCGCGCGGTGCGGAAGGTGAACGAGCGAGGGTGGAGCGCGGTGCGCATGCTGGTGAGCCACCGGAGCGTGTCGGGGTTCTCGTACGTGGGCTGCCACACGTTGTGCCCGAGCGCAGGGTGCTCGTGCCTCACCGAGAAGCGGAGCTTCTTGTAGCGGTCGATCAAGACCCCGCTGTGCTCTTCCGGCAGGTCTTGCGTGCCGTGCACGATGTAGAGGGGGAGGCCGCGGCCGTTGGGGGCCCACTCGGCGTTCGAGCGCTCCTCGGCCAAGAAGCGCTCCCACGGACGCAGCGCCAACCCGCGCATGTCGCGGCGAACGAAGACGCTGTGGTAGCCGCAGAGCGGCGCCGCTGCGGAGAATGTCCACGGGTGCCGGAGCGGGATCGACGCGGCGCCGATGCCGCCCATCGACGGCCCCGTGATCGCGACGCGCGCGGGGTCGATGGGGTAGCGCGCGAGGGCCCAGCGCACGGCGTCCAATACCGCGACCTCGCCGAGCTCGCGGTACATGCCGTTGCCGTAGCCCGTGGGCGCGAGCACGAAGACGTCGGTGGGCGGCAACGACGGCATGTGCCGGTCTTCCCAGGCGCCGTTTTGGTGCGGGTCGTCCTTCCCGAAGAACCAGCGGAGCATCTGCATGGGGCGGCCGTTCAGCCCGTGCAAGGCGACGACGAGCCCGTACCGTCGTGACCCCTCGGCTCGAAAGCTCGGAGGCACATACACGGCGGCCTCGGAGAGCTCCCCGTCCGCCCGCGCGACGAGCCCCCGTCGGCTCGCGCCGTGGGTCGTCGTCACCGCGTCGCGGCCTGCGAGGAGCTCTGCTGCGATACGCGAGAGCTCCGCCGCCTCGGAGTCCTGGGCCTCGAGGTCGGTGTCGCCCTCCGCGACGAAAGCACGCAGCCGCCGATCGGTGAGGGCGACCGTCGCGCGCGCGTCGTCGAGGGCCGGCGGGGCGGGCGTCGCCAGCGCGCGGGCGGCGAGCCCCACGGCCGCCGCGACCGTGCGGGACGGGGCAACGGTGTATTTTTCTATTGTATCAGCTACTTGCACCGTAAGGTGGGCGCCGTCGCCGAGCTCGTCGAGCGGAAGCGCCGGCAGCTCCACCCGCGTCGTCCCTTGCGGCGAGGCCGCGCCCGCGTCGACGTCGAAGAGGACGTTCGGGCCGCGGGTGAGCCGCGCGTGGATGCGTGGCGTCGCGCCTGCCAAGGCGCCGTCGGGGAGGGCGACGTCGAGCGCCGGCGCGACCTCGACCCCGGCCGCGTCGAGCGATCGGTGGAGCGTGACGCGGGCGCGGGGCGCCACGGGCGGGACAGCAGGCAGCACCACCGCGAGGTCGGGTGAGCGGACGAGGTCCTCCCCGACGAGGCGGGCTCGGACCTGCCACGCGCCGACGGGCAAGTCGCGCTGGTGGAGCTCGAGGCCTATCGCGTGGTCTCCCTCCGGGAGGTCGAGCGCGACCGCGTCGTCGTCCGCGCGCGAGGGGCGGGCCTCCTCACGCGTGAGGAGGGGGCGCCCGTCCAGGGTGATCCGCAGGCCGTCGCTCGCGCCAACGAGGAGCACCGCGCGGCACGCGCGCCGCGCGCGGACGACGAAGCCCGCGTACCCGAGCGCGTGCCCGGGCCTCGGGTGCAACAGCTCTCGAAGGTCGAAGACGCCGCCACTCCCGGTCGCCACGACCGTGCGTGCGCTGCAGCGGGCGCCCACGCACGCGCCGCCGAGCGCCATCGGGGCCGTTGGGGGCATCCCCTCGGGGCGGTCTCCGAGCGCGAGCGCCTGTCCGCGGCCGCCGGGGATTCCCCGCGCATAGGGGCCCGCCACGACGAGCACCGAGACGCGCCCGTCCGCGGGGAGCTCGAGCGTGAGATCGCCGCGAGGCGGCCCGGTGGCCCGGGCGTCGGCCGCCACGGCCACGGCGAACAGGCACGCGCCCGCGGCGCGCCGAGCGAGCGTGCTCCAGAGACCCGGCGCCTCCCCCTCCTCGCGCCGGCTCACCTCATTCGAGGCCCTGAGCGAGCGTCTTCGGCTCGGCCTGGAACAAGATCTCGACCTTTCGGGAGTCGAGGATGCGGGTAACGATTCCGTCGCCGAACTTGGTGTGGCGCACGAGGTCGCCCTCCGCGAAGATCTCGCCCACGCCGTAGGGGCGGAACTCGGCGGGCGTTTTACCGCTCACCGACTTCTCCCACAGCTTCACGCGACCGAGGCGCTCTTCCTCGGCGCGCACCGCCGCCGCGCGGACGCCGCCCACGGGCCGCGAGGCGCTGCTCTTCGAGGCCGTCCGCGTGACCGTAGACGGCGCCTTGGCGGCCTTGGGGGCCTTCTCGCCCGGGGCGCGTGGCCGGTAGTTGTGGTGCGACCCGCAGGTCGAGCACTCCACCCGCACCGGCAGGTTGCCGACCATCGCGATGATCCGGTGGTTCAACAAGATCTTGCACTTGGTGCAGAAGCTGTCGATCTCACCACCCGTATTGAGGGACTTTGTCATTCTTGGGCGCGCAGACTAGCACGGTCTGGCGCTCCCACCCCTCTTCAACGGCATGCCACGCGGAAATGTTGAAGCGCTTGGGGGTCAAGCCGCGCGGATCAAGCCGCGCGGAGGATGCGCTCCACGCCCCGGGCGGTCGTGGCGAGGCTCTCCTCGGTCGCGCTCCCTCGCGTGCAGAGGAACACGGCGCCGCCGGCGAGCGGGCGCACGTCGAGGGCCTCTCGGCAGGCGAGCATGCGGTCGGTGACGGGCGCGGCCCCCTCGGCGAGGAGCGGCGCGTAGGCGGCGAGCTCCTCGCAGACGGCCCACGAGCCGGCTCCCGCGACCACGATCCCCGAGTCGTCGGCGAGCACCACGGCGTCGAGGCCGTCTCGCGAGCGGGCCTGGGCGAGCTGGTAGTGGAGGGCGACCAACGGGTCGTGGCTGCGCTGCTTGCGGCGGTCCGGCGTATTCATGATGGTTCGAAGTTTCCCCGGGCCAGGATCCAAGGCCAAGTATTCGGTCGCGTGGTGGGCGTTGAAACGCGACGCTGGGCGTGCGAAATGCGAGGGGCCGAGCGAGCGCGCGAGGCCGTCACAGTACGTGAGACACCGTGACGCACGGGGAACCGCAGTGAGGACCGCCAGCATGGAAGAGCCGATGCGACACGTCTACGCCGAGCGCCGCGAGCGCTTCGCGCGCGCCATGGCCGACAAGGAACCCGCGAGCGTGGCGGTGTTCCCCGCCGCGCCGGTCTACATCCGAAACAACGACGTCGAGCACGACTACCGTCAGGACTCCGACGTGCACTTCCTCTCCGGGTTTACTGAGCCCGACAGCGTGCTCGTGCTCTCCACGCTCGAGGGCGGCGGCGTGAAGACCACGCTCTTCGTGCGCCCTCGCGATCCCGAGCGCGAGCAGTGGGATGGCCCGCGCGCGGGTCTCGACGGGGCGCTCGCGACCTTTGGAGCCGACCAGAGCTTCCCCATCGCGGAGCTCGCGACCGAGCTGCCCAAGCTGCTCGAGGACCGCGCGCGGCTCTACTACCGCCCCGGGAAGGACCGCGCGTTCGACGACCGAGTCTTCGCGGCCCTCGACCGGGCGCGAGCGCGCGCGAAGCTCGGTCACGGCTACCCCACCGAGATCGTGGACCCTGGCACGATCGTTCACGAAATGCGCCTCCTCAAGGACGCCTCGAGCCTCGACGCCATGCGCCGCGCCGCGGAGATCACCGCGATCGCGCACGCCAAGGCGATGGCCGCAGCGCGCCCGGGGATGTACGAGTTCGAGATCGAGGCGGTGCTCCTCGACACGTTTCGGCGCCACGGATCCGAGCGCCCGGCCTACGGCAGCATCGTCGGGTCGGGTCCGAACGCGACCGTGCTCCACCACCGGTCGAACGACCGACTCATGGCGGACGGCGACCTGCTCCTGCTCGACGCGGGGTGCGAGTACGCGTACTTCGCGAGCGACGTCACCCGCACCTTCCCCGTCTCGGGGCGCTTCAGCGAGCCGCAGCGCAAGCTCTACGACCTCGTGCTCGAGGCCCAGATCGCCGGCATCGCGGCGGCGCGACCGGGCAGCACGCTCGACGCGATCCACGCGGCGTGCGTGGAGGTCCTCGCGCGGGGGCTGATCGAGCTCGGGCTGCTGCAAGGGACGGTCGCCGAGGTGATCGAGACGGCCAGCTACAAGCGCTTCTACATGCACAAGACCAGCCATTGGCTGGGGATGGACGTGCACGACGTCGGGCGTTACCACATTGCCCGAGCCCCGCGGGCGCTCGAGCCCGGCATGGTGCTGACCGTCGAGCCGGGGCTCTACGTGGGCGCGGACGACGCCACGGTCGACGCCCAGTGGCGGGGCATCGGCATCCGCATCGCAGACGACATCCTCGTGACGGCGGCCGAGCCCGAGAACCTCACTCGCGCCATCCCGAAGACCGTCGCCGAGGTGGAGGCCGCGGCCGCCCGCGCCTCTTCTTGATAGTCGAGGAGCTTCGACGCCGCCGAAAACGGGACACCCCTCGCTCCCTTGTGGCGAAAGGCCGAGCCGCGCGACTTCTGGAAGGGATCACGCTTCCAGGAGACTAGCGCGCGGCTGGCTGGCGGAGCAGCGCGAGGGCCTCGTCGGCGCGCTTCGGATCGACGTCCACCACGCAGACACCCTTGCCCGTGGAGGGGAGGAACTGCACCCGGCAGCGCCCTCGAGCGCCCGACAGGATGCTGCTGAGTGCGAAGTCGAGGCCGATGCCAGCCGCCACGAAGGCGAGGCCGGTGAGGAGAAGCGAGGGCGACGCGGCGCGCACCCCGTCGACGAACAGCGACAGTCCGAGGTAGCTCCCCACGGCGAGCGCCAGCAGGCCGGTGTACAAACCCGCGCGCGGGTAGCGGACCTCGCGCGTGGCGCGCCGGAGCGACGCGTGCGTGATGTGAAACTCTTCTTCGCGGATCGTTCGCCCGAGCAGCAGCGTCTTCGACGAGACCTTCACGCCGCCGGGCGTGACGACCACCTCGGCCGGGCGCCGGTACGACAGCGCGAAGCGACCCACGAGCCTCGCCACGCCGAACGCGAAGAGGAGCCCCGTGAGCGCCAGCGCGGTCGTCGCGACCGGCCCGCGGGGTGTGGCCTCTAGCTCGCCCTCCAGGCGTTGTCCGTCGTCGGCGCCTTCCGGCGCGGGGACGGCGGTCACGCCACCGAGCACGCGCGCGAGCAACGGATCGCTCACCTGGCCTCCGAGCTGCTTCGCGGCCGCCCTCGCGGCGGCGCTAGTCCGCGAGGCGTCGGCCAGCGCCGCGGCGCCGACGAGCGCCTCTGCGCGGCCGAACGAGGGGGTCTTCCCCGCGTCGATCCGGCGGACGGCGTCGGCCACGGCCCGCCACAGCTCGGCGGCCGAGTCCCCCATGGCGCGGTCGAGCAGCGGAAGCGCGTCGACCGAGGCGTGCGCCGCGAGCCACAGCAAGTCGCCGATGGCCGCGGCGTCGGCCTCGCCGTTCTTCGGCGGGGCCTCGGCGAGCGCGTGGGCGGCGAGCGCGGCGACGAGCGTGCGCTCCGACGCGTCCTCCGGGCCGGCCCCGAGCACTCCGAGGGCGTTGCCGAACGGCGTCGCGCAGTCCTCGTGGCTGAGGCCGTGCTCCTCTCGGAGCGCGTCGACGCGGGCGGCGTCGGCGTAGTGCACGCGCCGGCGCTCAGCGGCCTCGAACAGCACCGCGCGCGCCACCTGGGATATCTCGGAGAGCTTGGGCAGCGTCGCCAGCGCGTCGAACGCAGCCTCGGCCGAGGCGCCGCCCGTGTCTCGTGCTTCTCTCGCGCCTGCCATCGCCTCTCGCGTCCTCCCGCGTCCGCCGCGTCATACCTCGAACGACCGCGCGAGCACCACTATTCTCTCCCAGCGTCGACGCGCGATCGTCGGGGCTCGCGAGGCCCTGCGCGGCGAAAACTTGGCCCTCCTCCTGCGGGTTGGATACCGAGGGAGAGGACGGGCGTGAGCGAACGGCGAGCGCGCGAGACCGAGACGTCAGAGAGCCCGACGAGAGAGCCAGAGAGAGCCAGAGGAGATGCCATGCGCGACTTGGATCGAGTGAGGAACGAGCTGCGTGAGCTCCTGCGCGACGTGTTCGCCGCGAAGGCGTCCGGCGAGGCGTACACGCGCCTGGCGCGGGCCCACGGATACGTCGACGGGTACATGCGCGCCGTGCTGGACCTCGGGGTCCTCTCCAAGGCCGAGCTGCTCGCCCTCGTCACCGAGGAGCGCGCGCGCTCTTCGGGGCCCGCGGTCGGGCCGGCGCGCGACGACGAGCCGCGCGACGAGCGCGCCGCCTAGCCCTCTCTCACGCGGCGCCCAGGCCTTGCCGGGTCGCTTCGGGGCAAGAAACACACCGACCGCCCGGGAGCCCCCGCGCGGTCGGCCTGCCGTTGTCATCTGACCTATCCCCGCCTGCCCGAGACTCGCCTCTCGCGCGGGGGTGACGCGACCGCCTAGGGCTGCACCAGGGTCACGTCGCCGACGATGTCCTTGGTCGCCTTGTCGGTCTGGCGCCAGAAGTTCACCACCTTCGGCTCGCCCGCGACGACGCTCGGGAAGAACCCCGCGAACTTGTTCGGCTGCACGAGGGTCTTGAGCGTCCAGGTCCGGCCGCCCGCGGCCTGCGCGGAGGTCGCGACGCGGAGCGTGCCCGCCGTGGCGTCTTGGTAGTAAATCGCGAGGCCAGAGCCCTGCGGCACCACCCACGAGTCGTCGCCGACGACGTGCTTGCCGTCGGGGAACGGCTTGCCGTCGACGCCCGAGCCGTTGTCCACGACCTCGGGCGTGCCGGCCTTGCCGGCGGTCACCGAGAGGTAGCGGAGCGACTCGTCGAGACCGCTCACGTACGAGACGTGCCAGGTGCCGTCGTCGCCGACGGTCAGGTGCGCGCCGACGCCCACATCGCCGGTGTCCTTCGCGGTCTTCTGATCGCGCGAGCCCGTCTCGCCGTCGAGGATGAACGTGGTCCACTTGCCGCCGGCCTGCTGTGCGCCGACGAGGTTGCCGTGGATGCGGTCGTAGAAGACCACCCCGAGGCCGTCCTTCGTCTTCGCGAGGCTGACGTACGCGCCGTACGCGTTCGGGTACGCCTCCACGGAGTTCGCGTTGATGATCGACACGCAGGTGGCCTTCCCCGCGACCGCCACGCAGGCTTTGCCGCTGCCGCAGTCGGCCGGGCTGCAGCCGGTCGCCGTGTCGGTGCAGGTGCCCGTGTCCTTTACGCAGGTCTGCTTGCCCGTGCACATGCCTACGCGGCAAGGCGCGGCCTTGTCGGCCGCGGCGTCCTCGAAGGCCCACGCGCCGCCGTCGGCGGGTGAGGGGGAGCTCGCCCGGGCGACGACGACGTGGGACAGCGCCTTGCCGCCCGTGCCAGGCTCCATGGCGAGGAACGCGACGACCGGCTTGTCGTCGATCAAGACCATCTTCGCGTAGCGGCCGAAGTCGCCGGCGGGCGTGGCCGGCGCCTTCAGCACGTAGCTGGTCCACGCGTCGCCGCGCTTGGTGGCGTACTTCAGCGACTTGTGCGTGGCGTCGTAATAGACCACGCGCGGCGCGCCGTCGGAGCCGACCTGGATGCTGGTCCAGAGGCCCACGTCGTCGCCCGACTCGGTCTCGCCCTTGCGCCAGCCGGTGCGGTCGTGGTCGGGGCAGGTGTTCGGCTCCCGCGCGGGCACGCCGTCGACGGTCTCCCACTGCACGGCCTGCTTGCCCGTGTCGTAGCGGCCGACGACCAGGTCGCCGTAGAGCGTGTCGCCCTCGTTCGACAAGAGCGCGTCGTTGTAGCCCGCGACGTACAGCGTGCCGTCGGGCGCCTTCGCGGCCGACGTGTACGCGCCCACGATGCCCGGCTTCAGCGCAGCCTCGCACTCTTGCTTGCAGTCGGCGCCGCAGAGGACGCTGGCCTCGCCGCCGGGAGGCGGGCCCTCACCGCCGCACGAACAGCCCTGCGAGGTGGCAGTGACGGCGAGGAGCGAGCCGAGGCCGAGGGCCGCGTGGAAGCGACTGCCCGAGGCGCGCGTCCCCGCGCGGACCGCTAATGGGGCCGGGCTGTCCGCGGAAGTGCCTTGCTCGCGCCGCTTGCGGATGGCGAGCAGCGAGAGCGCGACCAGCGCAGTCGCCAGCAGCCCGCCGGTCGCGTCTTTGGCCGGGTTCGTGTCGCCCGTCGTCGTGCACCCGCCGCAGCCCCCGGTGGCGGTCCCCAAGGTGGAGTCAGCCTTGCCGCGGATGAGCGCGCTGCTCGAGCGGCCGATGTTGCCCTCCTCGTCGCGGACCTCGACGTCCACGTCCTGCCCGGGAGTCGCCGGGAGGACCTGGTCGTTCGCGAGCGGGGCCCACGCCGACCACACATCACCCACCTTCGTGCGGAGCTCCAGCTTGTCGCTCGGGGTGACGAAGTCGAAGGCCGAGAGCGAGAGGCCCTTGTCGGTCTCTTCGAGCTTCACCTCCGGCGGGAGCACGTCGATGCGGAACGGCACGTCCGCGGGCGACGAGTCCTCGGTCTCGGGCTGACCGACGAGGCGCGAGGTGACGTGGAGCGTGTGGTTGCCTTGGTAGAAAAGGTAATCCTCCTTGACCTTTAGCTCCTTGGCGCGCGACCACGGGCTCGGGAGCCCCTTGTCGATGCTGTAGGAGTACTCGACCGCGTTCTTGCCATCTTCAAGGCTCGAGCCGAGCGCGAGGGTGAGCACAGGGAGGCGCTCGCGGTCGTACCCCGCGAAGGTCATGGCCTCCGCGTGGACCTCCTTCGAGACCAGCTTCGCGTGGGTGTCGCTCTCGACGGTGGCCGTGGGCGCCGCCTTCGAGAGCGTCGCGAAGAGGCCGATGAAGTCGTCCGAGCCCTTCGTGAGCTTGCGGATGCCGCCCTCGGGGATGGTGAGCCCGAGGCCGAGGCTCGAGAGCGCGCCCGACAGGTCGACCGGCGAGATGCCGCCGCCGATCGCCTGGCCCACGAGGCCGGAGAGGATCGACTGGAGGCCCGCCGCGATGGCGGCGGGGTCTTCGGTGAGGAGATCCGAGTTCGTGACCTTGGCGTTCGTGATGGTGAGGTCGCCGATCGTCGGGAGCAGCCCGCCGTTCGGGTTCTTCGCGCTCTTGCCGGTCTGCAGGTTGACGGGGACTCGCACGTCGCCCTCGAACGTGAACGCCCGCACGTAGCGGTCGTACGACCACACGTAGAAGTCGATCGCGAACCTCTTCATGGTGATCGCGAGCAGCGGATCGGTCTTCACGTCGGCGCCCGACCCGAGCTTCAGCTCCGGCGCCGTCTGCGGGCGCGTGGCGATCGCGAGCGACGCCGCCTTCTGCTCGAAGGAGAGCTTCTTGATCGACGGGATGAGCAGGCTCACGAGGCCGCTGTTCAGCTGCTCGAGCTGCTCGGTGGTGACGCCGAGGCAGAGGAGGCCGCTGTTGTAGACGCTGCCGAGCGCGTAGTTGAGGAAGCGGCCGGCGAGGGCGATGCCGAGGTGGTGGGGCGGCGTGCCCTGCGGGAACCCCGCGACGTCGTCCTTCGTGATTTCGTCGGGGATGGGGATGCCCGTCGGGACCGGGATGTCCGCCTTCGGCACGCAGTTCGACTGCGGCTGCGGGATCGCGCCGCCGAGCATGCCGAGCGTGGCGCCGTTCTTCGTGTGGCCCACGTAGGGGACGTTGTCGGGGTCGAGGCCGGGGAGCGGCTTCATGTCGCCGCCCGCCGCGAGGGCGATGTCGATGCCGCCGGAGGCGCCGGGCGAGATGCTCTTCAGCGCGCTGCTCAGATCCATGTGCCCGTCCATGCCGAGCAGGGTGGGCACGCACTTGTTCGCGTCGGAGTTGTAGACGCACTTCGTGTTGCCCGCGTTCGGCTTCGAGCCGGTGGGGCAGGGCGGGTTCGCGCCCGGAGTGGGCGCCGTGCACAGCTGGTCGTTCAGCAGGTCCTTCACCTGCGAGTCGAGGCCGCTCTTCAGCTGGCCCACGATTTGGTTCTTGATGAGGCTCGAGTTCGTGATCGCGCTGCAGAGCGCGCTCGCGAACCCGCAGTCGGAGCAGATCTGCACCTCGTCGGCGTTGAGCGCGCTCAGGTCGACCACCGCGTTCGCGGCGTCGATCTTCGAGTAGCCGTCGCGCGGCGACACGGTCTCGGCCGCGATGGGCAGGGTGATGGTGACCGGGAGCGGGTGCGCGCCCACCGCGGGGCGCCCGCCGGAGCAGCCGCCGTCGCCATAGCCGATGTAGAGCGTGATGCTGAGATCGGGCAGGATCGAGTGCGTGAGCCGCGCGTTGACCGGCGTGTTCTTCAGCACGAGCGGCAGCACGCCGCGCACGCGGAGCGCGTTGGTCTTCACCGCGTCGAGCTTGAAGGTCGACTGCTTGATGTCGACCGTCGCCGTGCAGCGGCCGGTGGTCTCGTCGGGGCCGCCCACGCAGAGCGTGGCGCCGAGGTCGTAGCCGAGGGCGAGCGAGTTCGGCCCGATGACCGACTGCGGAATACCGAACGACAAGAGCCCGTTCGGGGCCTTCGTGAGCTGCGTGGCCAGGTCCGGCGCGTTGGTCGCCAAGAAGTCGAGCGCCGGCCGGGTCATCCGGACGGAGCCGGCGTTCTCGATGGCCTTGTCCTTGGGGAAGCCGCCGGGGAGCGGCGTGACGCCGCAGCTCTGACACCCGCTGGAGCACCCGCCGCCGCTGCACGAAGCCACGAGAAGAACGCTCGCCGCGCCCAAAGCTTTACGCCACCATGCACGAACCATGTGTCCTCCGTGGCGTCGCGCGCGCGCGACGCCTGCCGCCGGTATTCGGTGAGCATGACATTACCTGGAGTGCGCGCTACCGAAAGCACCCATTCGCGCCTGAGGCGCGAAAGGTCGGACGAATTTGCCGTGACGCACCGCAGCGCGCGGGCCGCGCGACGAGCTCAGCTCGTGGCCTCGGCGAGGTGCACGAGGGCGGCCGCGATGGCGGTCGCGAGCTCGACCCGTGGCGGCCCCATCGCGAGGGGGCGCTCGAGCACCAAAAAATCGCGGGCGATGACGTCGTACCGCGCGCGGTGCCGGAGGTGCACCAGCGCGCGGCCGCCGCCAAGATCGAGCCGGGGCGCCCCCTCGAGGCTCACCTCGGGCGCCTTTTCGCGGCCGAAGCGGTCGAACACCGCACACAGAACGGCCCACGGCACCGCGACCGACTGCCCCTCGTAGGTGAGGCAGAGCCGGTCGTCATCGCTCAGTCCGTCGTCGAGCTCGAGCACTACACCCGATCGATCGCCGTCGCCCGCCTGGCCTGAGCCCTCGACCAGCCGGAGCCTCGTCAGCGCCGTCAGTCGCGCCTCGCGTCTTGGCTCGCGTCCGCGCTCGCGTCGGGTGGGGCCGCGTCCGGCGGGCCCGCGTCGGGCACGGTCGCGTCGGGCACGGTCGCGTCGACGCCGCCGTCCTGCGTGCTCGCGCCGCTGCAGCCCGCCACGCCGGCGCCGTCGAAGATCTTGGCGCCGCTCGCGGCGAAGGTGGCGGCGAGCCACACCGAGTCCTGGCAGTCGCCCGCCTTCTTGGTCGTGGAGCAGTAGTCGCCTTTGTACGTGAGCTTGCCGTCCGCGCCGCGCAGGCACTTGCCTTCGGCGTTCGGTGTGCCCTGGGAGAGCACCACGCAGAGCGAGCGGCCGAGGTCGCGGATGATGACCGCGTCGGCTTCTTCGAGCGTCATGTAGCCGCCGAGCGCGCCGGCAGTGAGCCACTTGGGGCACGAGGTGGGGTCCTCGGCGCAGTCGGACTGGAGGCCCTCTTTGCGGAACGATCCTACGCAGTTGCCGTCATCGCTCAGGGTGACACCCGACACGGTCACGTCCGACAGGGGCAGCACGATGCTGCTCGCGAGGTCGGACGAGAGGAACACCGGCACGTTGAGCTTCTGCTTCTCGGTGGTGCGGAACGTGTCGCCTTCGAAGGCGATCTTGAAGCGAGCGGGCTGGATCGTGATGCCGTTGGCGTTGTAGCTCGCGAAGCAGAAGCCCTGCCCGAGCGGATCGGTGGGGGGCGGCGCCCCGCCTGTGACGAGCTCGTTCGCCTCACGATCCACGCGGAAGATCCACGAGAAGAGCCCCTTACCGACCTCGCCGCAGCTCTTCTCGGCGAGATCGATGTTCAGCGTGACGACGGTGCGCTGGATGAACTCCTGGGCGAGGGCCGCGGGCGCCGCGATGTTGAGCCGGCGAATGCGCAGGTCCTTGATCTTTTTGCCCTTCTGGTCGGCCAAGGGCAAGCAGGTGCTCGCGGAGCCGCAGCGGCCCTCGTCGATCGCGCACCCGGGCTGCGGGGTGCACTCTTTGCTCGAGTTGTCGCAGTTGGGCTCGGGCAGCTGCCCAGGCTCAATCTGGCAGGCGCCGCCCACCGGGGAGGCGCCGTCGCTCCTGAGGTGCGGGTCGTCCTTGCACGAGGCGAGCCCCGACGACGCGGCGAGCGCGAGCGCGCCCAGCGAGCCGACGAGGACCGCGGTCAGCGGGCGTGCGCTCACGACCCGCTCTGCGCTGCGGGGGCCGGGAGGCTCAGCGAGCCGCCGAAATCGACCATGCGGCGGAAGCCCTCGACGCGGTCCTCGAGCTCCGCCCGGGTGAGGCGGTGCAGGCGCGCCGAGCCGATGTCCTCGACGCAGAACGAGCCCATCGCCGACGCGAAGTACATCGCGCGCCGGAGGCCCACGGGCGTGACCTCGCCGTCGCTGGCCAGCGAGCCCATGAGGCCGCCGGCGAACGAGTCGCCCGCGCCGGTGGGGTCGAGGACCGTCTCGAGGGGGTACGCGGGCGCGAAGAACACGCCCGCCTCGTCGAAGAGGAGCGCGCCGTGCTCCCCGCGCTTGATGATGAGGCGCGAGGGGCCGCGCTTCCGGATGTCGGCGGCCGCCTTCAAGATGTTGGAGATGCCCGACAGGTCGCGCGCCTCTTCGTCGTTGATGATGAGGAGATCGATGCGCTTGAGGAGCGCACCGAGCGCCGCGGGCTCGCCGTGGATCCAGAAGTTCATCGTGTCGGCGGCGACGAGCTTGGGGCGATCGACCTGGTCGAGCACGCTCGACTGGAGGGCAGGGTGGATGTTGCCGAGCAGCACGAACGGCGTGCCCTTGTAGCTGGGGGGGATCTTCGGCTGGAAATCGGCGAACACGTTGAGCTGCGTGTCGAGCGTGGTCCGGCTCATGAGGTCGTCCGCGTAGCGGCCGTGCCAGCGGAACGTCTTGCCCTTGGCCCGCTCGACGCCCTCGGTGCTGACGCCGCGGCTGCGGAGATCCGCGAGGGTGTCGTCGCCGAAGTCGTCGCCGACCACGCCGACGATGCGGACCGGCGAGTAGAACGACGCGGCGAGGGACGAATAGGTGGCCGCTCCGCCCACGACGTTCTTGAACGAGCCGGTGGGCATCTCGAGGTCATCGAAGGCGAGCGAACCGACAATCAGCAGCGGGCTTTTCACGTGCGAGTCCTCTTTTCTTATGGACAATCAAACGGTTGCGATCGACTCAGCGCGCGATCGCGCCCCTGCGGAGCAGCGACTCGGCGAGGGGGGCGCGGCGTCGGCGCTGCGCGCGCTCCGCGAGGATGACCCCCGAGAGCTCCTCGAACGCGCGCGCGAGGTCGTCGTTCACGACGAGGTAGTCGAAGAGGCCGTAGTGCTCAATCTCGCCCTCGGCCACCCGGAAGCGCCGCTGCACGACCTCCTCCGGCTCGCTCGCCCGGCCGCGAAGGCGGCGGAGCAGCTCGTCGAGGGACGGCGGGAGGATGAACACGGCCGCCACGTCCGGGGCGCGCGCGCGGATTTGCCGCGCTCCCTGGTAGTCGATGTCGAAGATCATGCCGCGGCAGCCGGGCGTGGCCCGCGCGCGGTCGATCTCGGCGCGGGAGGTGCCGTAGAGGTTCCCGTGGACCTCGGCCCACTCCATGAAGGCGTCCTGCTCGACGAGGCCCTCGAACGCGGCCCGGTCCACGAAGTGGTAGTCGCGGCCGCCCTGCTCGGTGGACCTCGGCGCCCGCGTGGTGTGGGACACGCTGAAGACGAGCTCCGGGAATTTCGCCTCCAGCATGCGCGTCAGCGTGGTCTTGCCGGCGCCGCTCGGAGAGCACAAAATGAGGAGCAGGAAGTCGTCGGCGGTCGCCATCGTTCGTCGCGATGATGCACCCATCGGGCGCCAGAATCCAGGATCGTCGCGCCAGAACGGGCGCGGGGACCAACTCCTCGGTCGGCCTCGCTCAGCCGCCGCGCTTGCGGCGGACGCCTTCCATTACCCGGGCGTATTCCACGTCCCAGGTGCTGGTGCCCTCTTTCAGGTGGCGGAGCTGCAGGCGCACCTCGGCGTCGAGCTCGGCGTCGTGGGCCATGTGCTTCTTGAAGAAGGGGACCATCTGGCGGCGCAGCTCCACGTCCTCGGCGAAGATCTCGTCGACGTGGTTCGAGTGGTGGAACGACTGGACGACCTGATCGAGCAGGTAGTCGAGCATTTCGTCGCCCACTTTTATGCCCATGGTCTCGGCGAGCTGGGCCCGCACTCGGGTGAACTCGCTCGCGCCGCGGCCCGTGCGCTCGAGCAAATCACGGGTCTTTTGGCCCACCTCGCGCTCGGCGTCGACGTACGACTTCAGCACCGCCTCCACGTCGGCGATGACCTCGGACGGCGCGGCCGCCTCGATGCTCTCGCTCTTGACGAGCGCGCGGACGCACTCCTGGGCGATGGGGAGGGCCTTCGAAGCGAAGAGGCGCATGCGGCGCAGGGTACGAGGGCTTCGCGCCGCGCGATAGGAGAAAGCGCACGGTAGGCGGACGGGGGAGGCGAATGATGGCCGCGCGGAGGTGAAGCGCGAGGCGAAGCTCGGCGACCGCTCAGGCGCGCGGCGGCTTCCGGCGACCGGCGAGCTTCATCTCGCGCATCCCGAGCTGGAGGCGGCGCATCACGGCCTTCTTCTGGCGTTCCTTGTACTTCGCGTGGGAGGCCTCGCCGAGCTCGTTCGAGGCCTCGGTCGCCCGGTCGATGACCTGGAACTCGCAGACCACGAAGATGACCGGCCCGAGGTCGGCGGCGGCGGGCGGCGCGTGCTCCAGCACGCGGGCGGGCACTCGGACGGGCAAGTCGACCACCGTGTGGATGACTCGGTAGTTGGTCGCCGAGAACACGTTGTCGCTGGGCGTGTACTCCTCGTCGCGGCCGGCCTGCATTTCCGGGAGCATCGGGCCGAGGTGCGGGCTCTGCGAGCAGTACTTCTTGAAGTGGAAGATGGAGTTGATGCTCTGCCCGGGGATCACGTAATTGAAAGGGAATAGCTTCTTCGTGAGGTACTGCAGCACCGGGAAGATGTCCTCCCGGTCGCGCACCACGATGCGAAAACGCAGCTTGTCGAAGATCTGCGCCGCGATGGTCTCCTGCTTCGACAGCAGCTTCGTATAGAGCGAGTCCTTGTTCTTGCGACCGCCCACGAGCTCGGTGATGGGGAAGCCGCCCGCGAGCATGCCGCCTATCACCCGGTAGACCTTCTCCTCGACCAGGTGGAACACGTCCTGGTCGGAGATCGGCAGCAGGAACAAGAGCTCCCGGCTGTCGAGGTGGTGGATGATGTGCATGCACTTCAGGATCGAGCATGCGCAGATCTGCCTGTGCCCTTTGCCCACGGCGAGCGCGAAGAGCTCTTCCACCGAGGCGTTCTCGACGGGCTTCGGGATCGGGTAGTCGAGGTGCCGGCGCAGGTAGCCGATGGCCTCGGCGCGGAGGTTCCGCATGCGCGCGCGGTCGGCGGGGTTGGCTGCCTGGAACTCCTGCGAGGCGAGGAACTCGTCGGCCTCTCCGGCCACGAAATTCAGCCGGTGCCAGTCGATCACCGAGTCGCCGCGCAGGATGAGCCTCACGGCCTCCAAGTCGGCGAGGGTGAACTCCTCGAGGCGCTTCAGCCCAGACATCGCCTACGACCCTACCGGCGATGCCGGCCGCGCACCAGAACGATGCGGCGGGGGGCCGTCACCTGCCGGCGAGGGGCTCCCGATCCGGGAGCCGACGGGGAACAACCGGCTCCAGCCCGCGTACATGGTCCCGCGGGCGGTGGGCTCAGGCCTTCTCGACCTGCGAGTCGTGCTGATCGAGGGCCGGGGTCTGGGCCTGCCGGTTGAGCGAAAGGGTGCCTACGAAGATGCCGATGGTGAGCGCGAGGACAGCCATGTGCCCGAGGAGTGCGCCTGACCAGCCGGCGATGGCGATGGGGGCGAGAGCGGCGACGTACCAGTGAGTGAGCTTCATTCTTCTCGTTCCTGCTCCGGAGTCCCGAAGAGTGGGGCCAAGGTCACGACGGGGGTTCCCTCCCAACCACCGACATGTAGGATACCGTACGACACCTTGGCGCCGTGGCCAAACTTGTACTGACATCGGTGTCATGGGATCAAACAAAAACGTTCAGTGGTGCTCGCCCATCACCTTTCAGGATCCACGCCAAGTGGTGGAGATCGCGTTTCTTTCCACGTTATCGCGAAGTTTGCCGTTTTCTTGACTTCCACGGGCGCGGGGACGCGTGGTCTGGCGCCCACGGGTTGGGTCCAGGCAGCCGCGCGGGGCGTTCCGAGTCCAGCGACAACGGAATGACAGGCGCCTTTTTGCCGGGTCGCGTGGCGCTCTGTTCAGGTGCTGGCCGCGACTGCCGGAGTCACGCGCCGCGGCCCCGTGCCCGTAGCCGGCCCCGACCCTCACGTCCGACCGGAGGACGTACTTGGTGGCGCCCCGGGCAAGCCTGGCGGCGCGCGCCGGGATCTCCGGTAGACTCGCGGCCCATGCGCTTCCTCCACACCATGCTTCGCGTGCGCGATCTCGACCAAGCCCTGGCGTTCTTCGTAGGGGCGCTGGGCCTCCGCGAGGTGCGCCGGACCGAGCGCCCCGAGGGCCGCTTTACCCTCGTCTTCCTCGCCGCCGAGGGCGACGCGGGCGGGGAAATCGAGCTGACCTACAACTGGGACGAGACCGAGGGTTACCCCACGGGCCGCTTCTTCGGTCACCTCGCGTACGAGGTCGAGGACATCTACGCCGCGTGCGCGCGCCTCCAGGCCGCGGGCGTGGTCGTGAACCGGCCACCGCGCGACGGGCGCATGGCGTTCGTGAAGTCGCCGGATGGCCACTCGATCGAGCTCATCCAGCGCGGTGGGGCGCTGCCGCCCGCCGAGCCGTGGCTCTCGATGTCGAACACCGGCGCCTGGTGAGCGGCTACGGCGCGTCGGGCGGGCGCGGCGCCGTAGACTCGATGGCTCGCGCGCAGGTTTCGCACGCCGTACAGCCGAGCTCGCAGCCACGATCACAGCCTCGGCCCACCGTCCGGGCGCGCTCGCGCTTGCGGTCCACGCGTTCGTTGACCTTCGCCGCCCACGCGGGGTCGACCCGGCGCGCGATGTCGTATTCGACGTCGAGATCGCGCTCCCTGGTCACTTGGGAGCCGCCGTCGCCTAGCGGCCAGGTGAGTCGCTTGCTTGCCTCGAGCTTGTAGCGGTTGGCGCCGACCGGGCTCAGCTGGAGGAGCAGCTCGTGATCGGGCATGCCCGTCCGGTTCGTAGCGAACGTCGAGGTCCGCGCCGCGGGGCCGTTCACTTTGGGCGCTTCGTAGCCGCTCTGCGCGAGCACCTCGCGCATCGCGGCCTCGGTCTCGGCGAGAGGGGCCGAGTAGACGTAGTCTCGCGCGGCGTCGCGCGTGACGTCGCGCTCGACGCCTTGGGTGAAGCAGTGCTCACACGTGCAGCCGCTGCATCCCTGGAAGAGGCCGGGCGCGGCGAGGACGCTCACCGCCACCGCGAGCAGTCGGGCCATCAGCGGCGAAGCCTTGCGCGAGGGAGCCATCCGCCGAAGCATAGCGTGCGCCGTCGCTCATCCACGCCCCCGAAAAACGGCGGATGAACCTGCAAGTGAGCTCCCAGGCCCGCCGCCGGCGCCCTGCCGCGGCGCGAACGTCGAGCCAAGGGTGCGACACTGTTCCTGTTTGCCTTTGCGCGACGCGAGAGAGGCGCGTCACTCGTCCACTTCGCCGCCCCGCAGGCCGTGTTTCCTCGCGAGATCGTGGAGGTGCTTGCGATCCATCTTCGCCTCGCGGGCGGCCGCGCTCACGTTCCCTTGGTGCCGGCCGAGGAGCCACCGCACGTACGCGCGCTCGAACTCCGCGTCGTGCTTCGCGCGAGTGTCGCGGTAGCTGCGCTCGGCGTCGAACTGGAGGGTGGCGGGGGCGCGCTCGCCCGAGGGGAGGGTCACGAAGCTTATCTCGTCGGACCCCGCGGCCTGCGCCATGTAGGCGGCGCGGTCGAGCACGTTGCGGAGCTCTCGGATGTTCCCCGGCCAGTCGTGGGCCTCGAGCGACGCGAGCGTCTCGGGGGAGACGCGTTGGCGGCCGCCGGCGGCCCGCAACATGTGGTGCACGAGCGCGGGGATGTCCTCGCGGCGCTCCCGCAGGGGGGGCACCGTCACGGGGACGACCGCGAGTCGAAAGTACAGATCTTCTCGGAACTTACCTGCCTGAACCTCACGTCGCAGATCACGCTTGGTGGCGGCGAGGATCCGCACGTTCGTGGGGAGCGTGCGGTTGCCACCCACGCGCCGGAACTCACGAGTCTCGAGCACGCGGAGGAGCTTCGGCTGCACGTCGAGCGGCAGCTCGCCGATCTCGTCGAGGAACACCGTGCCGCCGTCGGCCAGCTCGAAGGCGCCCTGTCGGGCGGCCACGGCGCCGGTGAAGGCCCCGCGCTCGTGACCAAAGAGCTCGCTCTCCAGGAGCGAGTAGGTCACGGCGCCGCAGTCGACCACGATGAAGGGCTTGTTGGCGCGGGGGCTCGCTTGCCACACGGCCCGCGCGAGGAGATCTTTGCCGGTGCCGGTCTCGCCCTCGAGCAGCACGGTGGCCTCGGTGGGCGCGATCCGCTCGAGGACGCCGAAAATCGTGCGCATGGCCAGGCTCTGGCCGAGGGCCTTCCCAAACTCGTGGCGCTCGCTGGGCAGGACCTCCACGCGGTGGGTGGACGGTCGGAACGCGACCTCGACCTCGCCGATCTTGAGCACCCCGCCGGGCGGCAGGGTGGCCTCGCGGACGCGTGTGCCGTCGATCCTGGTGCCGTTCGTCGACCCGAGATCGCGCACGTGGAGGCCGTCGGGGGAGCGAACCAGCTCGCAGTGGTGGCGCGACACCGTGTCGTCCGAGAGCACGAGATCGTTGTCCGGCGCCTTGCCGATCGTGAGCCGGCCGCCCACGGGGCGCAGGGTGCCCTTGTGGGCGCCCGAGAGCACGAACGCGCAGAGCCCCGCCGGCACGCCCCCTGCGCGCCCCGCGGCGCGGGTCTCGATCGGCACGGGGGCGCCCAAGGGCGCGCGCGGCGAACGCGAGGGCGGCGGAGCGGCCGCAGACGAAGGAGGCGGCGAGGCTGCCGAGGGCGGCGAGGCTGCCGAGGGCGGCGAGGGCGGCGAAGGGGGATCGGAGCTCATGGGCGCGGGGCAACCCCGACCACCCACCCGCGCCAACGCCGGCGCTAGCGCTCGTCGCGCAGATCGAGGGTCGCGGTTGCCCCTCCCAGAGTTACCCGCTTTCGCGCGGCAGAGCGACCTTCCTGCGTGTCGACCTCGACCTCGACGTCGTAGTCACCGTCCGGCAGGCGGACCTCCTGGAGTACGGTGTCCGGTGCGCCCTCGGGGAACGTGAGGGCGGCCTCCCGGAGCGGGTCGCCGTGGCTCGACCAGGCGATACGGACGGAGCGAGCGCCGCGCGCCTTCGGGCCGAGCAGCACGCGGAGCCGCTGATCGCGCGGCACCTTCGGCCCCGCGTAGGCCGCGAGCAGCGCCACGCCCGCCGCGGCGAAGAGGAGAGGGCGGCGCCCGATGCGGCCGACCGGCGGGCTCGCGGGCGCGTCAGGGGCGGGCGCGTCAGGGGCGAGCTCGCCGGCCCGCTCCTCGGTGGGGGCTGCGGGCGCCGCCCCGTCGTCAGGGGACACGGCTCTTCCGGATGCGCTTGACGAGACCACCGATCACCGCGTCGCTCAGGTCGAACTTGGGCATCTGCCCGCGGCCGTTGCGGATCGTCGCGGCCACATCCTCGTCCTTCACCCGCGCCTGCCAATCCGCCCGCGTGAGGTCAGGCGCCTTGACCATCGGCCCGGAAGGGCCGTCGCCGCGGCCCTCGGGCCCGTGGCACTGCGCGCACTGCGCGCCCCAGGTCAGGTCCGCCAGGTGCGACGCCTCGTCCTGCGCGGCGCGCGGCGCCGCGGCCTTCTGCCCGGGCTTGGGCGTGGCGCCCGACGGATCGTGGTCCGCGGGGGTCCACTCTGGGAGCCCGCTGGAGGAGGGGGCGCGGTCGCAGGCGGCGGCGGCGACCGCGACGAGCGCGGCGAACACGACGCGCGGGATCGTCGACGACGACGTGGCGATGCGAGGGGGGCGCACGCGCGTGAAGCTAGTGCCTCGCTTGTGGGACTTCAACCGGCGTCGACGGGGAGCGCCTGCCGCGCGACCCTCGATTCGATCGTTTGGCCTGTTCGACCGCGCCCGACGGCGCTAGGCTCAGCTAAGGCGTGGACTCGCTTCGAGCCGCGACCCGGAGGTGTTCCATGTACGCAAATTCCGCTGGCTCCTCGAGCCGCGTCGTGAAGGTGACCGTCCCCGCGCTCCGCGCGCGCAAGGGCGACGGCCCAAAAATCTCGATGGTGACCGCCTACGACTTCACGATGGCGACGCTCGTCGATGAGGCCGGGGTCGACATGGTGCTGGTCGGCGACTCCCTGGGCATGGTCGTCCAAGGGCTCTCGAACACGCTCCCCGTGAGCCTCGACGAGATGGCCTACCACTGCCGCGCGGTCTCGCGTGGGCTGCGCCGCGCGCACCTCGTGGGCGACTTGCCCTTCATGAGCTACCAAGTGTCGCCGTCGCAGGCCGTCGAGAGCGCGGGCAAGCTCATGAAAGACGGTATGTGCGAGAGCGTGAAGCTCGAGGGGGGCGAAGAGGTGGCCGAGCACGTGCGCCGCATCGTGCGCGCGGGCATCCCGGTCGTGGGCCACATCGGCCTTACGCCTCAGAGCGTCCACGCGCTCGGCGGCTTCAAGGTGCAGGGCCGAGCCGAGGGTGCCGCCGACAAGCTGCTCCGCGACGCCCGCGCGCTCGAGGAGGCGGGCGTGTTCGCGCTCGTGCTCGAGGCCATCCCGCCCGATCTTGCCGAGCTCGTGACGGCCGCCGTCAGCGTGCCGACGATCGGCATCGGCGCGGGGCGAGGGTGCGACGGGCAGGTGCTCGTCTGCACCGATTTGCTCGGCCTGGTGCGCGGTCATCGTCCGAAGTTTGCAAAACAATTCGCGCAGTTGGGTGATGCCGCGGTCAGCGCTTTCGAGACCTATGTCGCCGACGTGCAGTCGGGCGCGTTCCCAGGGCCGGAGCAGACCTACAAGCCGCTCGGGCTGGCGGAGTCGCGGCCGTACCTGGCGAACCTGGCGAGCGAGGACGAGGCGCCCGCCCTCGACGCCCCGCTGGCGCTCGACCTCTGGCACTGAGCTCGCCTCGAGGCTACGGCATCATCGTCGCGAAGAAGTCGGCCACGGCCTTGGGCGCGTACCCGGCGACCGCGTGGCCGACACCTTTCGACTCGCAGTAGATGACCGGCGCATCGGCCGGACACCCCACAGCCCGCTTGCACTCGGCCTGAGGCTCTTGAACGAGCTCGGCGCCGCACCCGTTCTTCTTGATCCAGAAATCGCGGGAGGACCGCGCGCCGGCCACCGGGAGGGCGTTGTCGTCGACGTCGTGGGTCATCCACACGGCGAGCGGACCGTCGCATTTCGTGGAGAAGGGCCCCGGACCCGACACGGCGCCGATGGCTCGAAGGGCGCTCCGCCGCTTGCAGCCGAGCTGCTGAGCGAAGTTGCCGCCCGAGCTGAAACCGGTGGCGAAGGCGAGGTTGGGCTCCACACAGTAGGTGGCGGAGAGCTCCGCGAGGATGGCGTCGACGAAGCCGAGGTCCTCGTCGCCGTCGAGATCCCAGCGCGTCACCGAGCCCCCCGTGCCGTCGGCCCGGGTTCGAGGCAGCGCCTGGGGATAGACGAAGATCGCCGGCGGCGCGGCCTTCTCGACGCCGAACCACTCGCGCTGCGCCTCCGGACGGGTGTCGCTCGCCCCGTGGAAGACCAGCACGACCGGGTACCCGCGGGCAGGCTGATAGGTGGCGGGCAGGCTCACGTAGAGCTCTCGCGCCTTGCCCGACACCGAGAGGGTCTGCTTCGCGAGGAGGCCCGTTCGAGGGGGGACGATCCCGCAGCCGGGGCTGGGAGGCGGCGCCGGCGCCTCGGTGTCGGGCCCGGCGTCGGGCGCGGAAGCGGCCACGGCCGGAGCTTCGACGGGCGTCGGCGCCGTGGAGGGGCTCGAGCAGGCGACGAGCGCGAAGGCAAGCGCGAAGGGCGCCACGAGGTGCGCGGGGTGCGGGCGGCGCATCCCCGTGAAATGCCACACACGCGAAGCGACCGCCAGAGCTCGCGCGCGCGGGCTCATGGCGGTCGGTGGGCGTGGGCCAGCTTTTGGCCGCGAACGGGGTCGCGGCTCAGTCGTGGATGCCGCCGGGCTGCTTCGTGCGGCCCTGGGCGACGCGGTCGTTCCAGGTCTCTTCCTTGCCGTTGTTCGGGACCTCGACCATCTCGATGCAGTCGGGCACCGGACACACGAGCTGGCAGAGGTTGCATCCTACACATTCAGGCTCGTCGATCCACGGGACGCGGTCACCGGCGAGGGCGCCCTTCACGTAGCTCTGGGGCCGAATGGCTTGCCGTGGGCGTGGGCGTGCGGGGGACGCGCGCGCTCGGCGTCGGCGCCGGGAAAGATGCACTGGTGAGCCCCGTCGTGGCAGGCCGTCATGCAGAGCTGGCAGCCGATGCACTTGTCCGGCGCGATGCGCGCGATGACCTTGTAGTTGAGGTCGAGGTCGCCCCACTCGCGGTAGCCCGGCACGGCGCGCCCGCGCAGCTCGTTCACGCTCTTCATGCCGTGCTCGTCGAGGTAGTTCGAGGCCCTCGATCATGTCCTCGACGATGCGGTAGCCGTAGTGCATCACCGCGGTGCAGACCTGCACGCTGGTGGCGCCGAGCGCGATGAACTCGGCCGCGTCGCGCCAGTTCGAGATGCCGCCGATGCCCGAGATCGGCACGCCGATGCCCTGCTCGCGCGCGAGCGCCGCCACCATGTGCAGGGCGATGGGCTTGACCGCCGGGCCGCAGTAGCCGCCGTTGGTCGAGCCCTTGCCGACGCGGGGGTTGGGGACCATGCGGTCGAGGTCGACGCCGATGATGCTCTTGATGGTGTTGATGAGCGAGATGCCGTCGGCGCCGCCGCGCCACGGCCGCGAGCCCCGGGCTCGAGGATGTCGCCGGTGTTCGGCGTGAGCTTCACCAGCACGGGGGTGCGGGCGAACTCTTTCGTCCAGCTGGTGATTTCCTGCAGGAGCTTGGGCTCCTGGCCGACCGACGAGCCCATGCCGCGCTCGCACATGCCGTGCGGGCAGCCGAAGTTGAGCTCGAGGCCGTCGGCGCCCGCGTCCTCGGCGCTTTCTGATGAGGACGCGCCAGTCTTCTTTGGTCTCGGTCATGAGCGACGCGATGACGGCGTGCTTCGGGTAGCGCTTCTTGACCTCGCTGATCTCCTTGAGGTTCACCTCGAGCGGGCGGTCGGTGATGAGCTCGATGTTGTTGAGCCCCATCATCTTGTACGTGCCGTAGTCGACCGCGGCGAAGCGGCTCGACACGTTCACGATCGGGTCCCCGAGGGTCTTCCACACGGCGCCGCCCCAGCCGGCGTCGAAGGCGCGCATGACCTGCTCGCCCGTGTTTGCGGGCGGCGCAGAGGCGAGCCAGAAGGGGTTCGGGAGACTTGATGCCTGCGAAATCGATGCTGAGATCGGCCATGGCTCAGGCCTCCTTGAGCGTGCGAGCAGGGCGCGCGCGGCGTCGCGGCCGTCGGCGACGGCGTTGACGACTTCCTTGCCGCCGTTGATGCAGTCGCCGCCGGCGAAGACCTTCGCGTTGCCGGTCTGCCTGGTCGCGGGTCGACCATGACGCAGCCCTTCGCGTCGAGCTCGACGCCCGGGAACTGCGAGGCCAGCGTGCGCAGCTTGGACTGCCGATGGCGAGCGCGACCAGGTCGCAGGGAGCGTCGTTCGCTGCCGGGACCGGCTTGCCGCCCTCGGCGGCGCGAGCACGCACGCCACGAGCTTGCCGCTCGGGTCGCGCACGAAGCTGTGGGGCGCGGCGTGCTCGACGAAGCGCACGCCCTCGATCCGCGCGCAGTCGAGCTCGTGCGCGTAGCCGCTCATCTCCTTCTGGCCGCGGCGGTAGACCATCGCCACGTCCTGCGCCCCGAGCTGCGCGCACTCGCGCGCGACGTCGATGGCCGTGTTGCCGCCGCCCACCACGAGGACGCGCCCGAGGGACGCGGCGTCAGCGACGGTGAGCTGCAGTTTCATCTGCTCTATCCACGCGGTAGCGCCCACGACGCCCGGGCCGTCCTCGCCCGGCAGGCCGAGGCGGGTGTCCTCGCCGAGCCCTACGCCGAGGAACACCGCGTCGTAGTCGCGAAGCAGCGCCTCGGCCGAGAGCTCGCCGCCGACCTCCTTGCCGGTCTGGATGTCGACGCCGAACGAGGCCACCCACTCGACCTCGTGGAGGGCGTCCTCCGCGTGGAGCTTGTAGGGCGCGATGCCCGTGGTGTTGAGGCCGCCGGCGACCGCGCGCTTCTCGAACACGGTGGCCGAGACGCCCTCGAGGGCGAGCGTGCCCGCGAAGGCGAGGGACGCGGGGCCGGCGCCCACGCACGCCACCTTGCGCCTGCCGCGGCGGTCGCCGTCTGGGTCGCGAAGCGCTGGAGCCTCCCAATCGCGATGGGCTCGCGGCCCCAGCCGTTGTACACGCAGTCGCCGACGCACAGCACCTCCACCGGACAGACCCGCGCGCACGAGTGGCCGAGCAGGTTCTGGTCGAAGATGGTGCTCGCGGCGCCGCGGACGTTGCCCGACGCGATCTTCTTGATGAAGGTGGGGATGTCGATCTCGGTGGGGCACGCCTTGATGCAGGGCGCGTCCACGCAGTAGAGGCAGCGGTCGGCCTCCGCCTTCGCCTCCGCCGCGGAGTAGACGGGCTTCTTGTCGGGGAGCGCGGTCTCCAGGCGGTCGCTTTTCAGAAGGGAAGTCATGTCCTCTTGCTCGGTCCTTTCGAGTTCGGGGCGTGGCGGGGGCAGGCGCGGGGGCGGGCGGGGCAGACGCGGGGGCTTCCGCGGGGGAAGTCAGGCGTGGCGTCAGGCGATGGCGGCGAGCGACTCGTCGAGGACGCGGAGGGCCTCTTCGATGTCGGCGCGGCCCACGTTCAGGGCGGGCGCGATGCGCGTGATGTTGCCATAGAGGCCGCCTCGCCCGATGAGCAGGCGTCGCTTCTTCGTCTCTTCAAAGAGGCGGCTCACGAAGGCCGCGTTCGGCGTGCGGTCGCGGGCCGGCTCGTCGACGACGAACTCGAGGGCCTGCATGAGACCTTTGCCTCGCACATCGCCGATTTGCTTGGGGTATTTTGCCTTCAACGCCTCCAAGCCCTCGCGGAGCACCTTCCCCATACGGGCGGCGTTGCCCACCAGGTCCTCCTCTTGGATGGTGTCGATGACCGCGCTCGAGGCGGCGCACGACAGCGGGTTGCCGCCGTACGTGGAGATGTTCCCCACCTTCCACGAGTCGGCCACCGGGACCGTCGCCAGCGTCGCCCCGAGGGGGAGGCCGTTCGCGATGCCCTTGGCCATCGTCATGATGTCGGGCTCGACGCCCTCGTGGTGCTGGATGCCCCACATGTGGTCGCCGGTTCGGCCGAAGCCGGTCTGCACCTCGTCGCAGATGAACACGCCGCCGTACTTGTGCACGATGTCCACGGCGACCTTGAAATAGCCCTGCGGCGCGTCGACGAAGCCGCCCACGCCCTGGATGGGCTCCGCGAGGAACCCGGCGATGCTGCCCGTCGTGGTGGTCTGAATCAGCTCCTCGATGTCCTGCGCGCACCTCACCTCGCAGGACGGGTACGTGAGCCCGAACGGGCACCGGTAGCAGTAGGGCGCGTGCGCGTGCTTGATGGCCGCGATTTGGCTCGGCAGCTGCCGGTACTTGCTGTTGGCCGTGAGCGACTGCGCGAGCAGCGAGCGCCCCGAGTAGCCGTGGCGGAGCGCGATGAGCTCCTGGTTGCCGGTGGCCATCTGGGCGAGGGCGACGGCGGTCTCGTCGGCCTCGGTGCCGCTCGCCGTGAAGAACGCCTTCGCGAGCTTTCCGGGCGCGAGCTTCACGAGCTTCTCCGCGAGCTCGACGATGCCGACCGTTGGGTAGAGCGTCGAGACGTGCCCGAGTCGGTCGATCTGAGCGTGGAGCGCGGCGTTCACCTTCGGGTGCGCCTGACCGAGGCTAACGGTGAGGATCCCGCCGAAGAAATCGAGGTATTCGATGCCGTCGAGGTCTTTGACCCGCAGCCCCTTGCCCTCGTCGAGGACGACGGACTCGTCGTAGTAGTTGGCGACGCTCGGGAAGAGGTAGTCCTTGTGCTTCTGTCGAATCTCGGCCGAGGTCTTCTTCACGTCGTCATCCTCTTGGCGGTCGCGGGAGAAGCGAAGACTTTCACGGGCGGGTCTCGCCCGGAAACATTTCGACGCTCGCGCCCAGCTCGCGTGGTCCCTCCCGGGGCCGCCGCCGAGCGCTCGCCGAGCGTTTCACTCTCCGCTGTCTCGGGTCAAGCCCGTTGTCCGCGCGCGGATGGCCGCCTCGAGGGCGGCCAGGGTGCGCGGCGAGCCGGGGCCTAGCTCGACGTCGCCCGCCGGCGAAGCCACGTCGACGTAGGCCCCATGCACGGCCACGGCGTGGATCGCCGAGTACGCCCGCGCGGCGCCCGCGAACGTCAGGCCGTGGTCGTCCACGACGGCGTCGAGGGGCAGCGTCGCGGTGATGCCCCACAGCGTGGCCGCCACGGCGACGACGAGGAGGCCCACCGGGGCGAGGAACGCCGAGCGCTGCGAAGCGCCGGCTGCCTCCCAAGAGGCCGCGGCCTTCATGAGCGCGAGCGCGAGCGCGGGGAGCAGCGCGGCGAGGCTCGTGAACGCCCAGGGCCGCCCGAGCCGGAAGCGGGCGCGAGGGCCCCGCGCCGCCGACGCGCTCGCGGTCGACACCGGGCCGTGCCGGAGCGCGGCCCGCAGCACGACGACGAACGAGACGGCGAGGGCGAGGACCACGCCGACGGCGACTACCCCTCCGCCGTCGGTCACGAGCGCCGCGTCGTACGCGCCGTGGCCGAGGGCCGAGAGGGCGAGCGCGGGAGCGACGCGTTGGCGTGGGCGCACGAGGCGCGCGCCGAGCGCGTAGCCCCAGAGCCCGGAGAGGAAGAGGTGGACGGGCACGGCGGTGACCGCGCGCCCCGCGACCAAGGCGGGCGAAACGCGCCCGAACGCGAAATAGACCACGTTCTCCGCCGCGGCGAAGCCGAGCGCCGCGACGGCACCGTAGACCACGCCGTCGACCGGCTCGTCGAACTCGCGGCGGCGCGACGCGTAGAGCGTCGCGAGGAGCTTCGCGCCTTCCTCGGCGAGCCCGACCGTGATCGTGAAGCCGAGGGTGGCCAGCGGCAGGGCCTCGAGCCGCCCGCCGAACGTGAGGTTGCGCGGGTCGAGCCACGGGGTCAGCCGACGGGATGTGACCTCGAGGCCGAGCGCGAGCAGGGTGGACGCCCCGCCGAGCGCGAACGTGATCGAGACGAGCGACAAGGGCTCGGGGTGGGCCCGATCGAAGCGCCGGACGAACGCCACGTAGAGGAGCGAGAGGAGCGGCGGCAGCGTGAGCGCGAGGGTCGCGAGCGTGACGTCGGGCGGGGGCGTGGAGACCGTGGGCGGGCCGAACGGGGGCAGGGGAGGCAGGGTGAGGAGCACGCGCTCGCGGCGCGCCCGCTCGTACGCCGCGACGTCGGTGCCGAAGGAGAGCGTGAGCGTCGGTGACGACGGTCCTGTGTAGAGTGCATGTATGCCGTCGGACAGGACAATTTCCCGCCCGTTCGCGAGGAGCGCGGCCGCGCGCGACCCGGGCGCGGCGGTGACCGTCAGCGTCGGGCCGTCGCCGCGCCGGACCGTGAGCTCGGCGGCGGCGAGCCTCGCCTCGCCGGCGCGGTCGGCCGCGACGGGCCGACCCCACCCTCGGCGGGTCGGGGCGAGCGCGATGACCTCGCCGGGCCGGGCCGGAGGCGTGGGTGCGCCGATGGCGAGCTCGTCCTCGGGCGGGCACCCGGGGTCGGCGCATCGCGCGGGCCTCGCGCGCACCACGAGGCCTGGCGGGTTCACGAGCAGCTCGGTCAGCGCGGGGATCTCACGACGCGGCGCGCGGAGCTCGAGCGCCCGGCCCAGGGGGTCCGCGGGGGCGACGCGGACGTCCGCCGAGAGCGCGGTGGCGCGGAGCCAGCGGCTTACCACCCACGGGGTATCTGGGGGCGCGTCCTCTGGGAGCGCGAACCGCGCGACCCGGTCGTCGAGGCCGGGCAAGCCGCCGCCCCAGACCACCGCGACGACGAGCGCCGCGACGGCGAGGAGGGCCGCCACGACCGCGGCCCCTGTGAGGGGAGCCCTCGGGCGGGTCGGCGGCCAGGTGGTGGACTTTGTCGACACGGTCCCCGTTCTTGGCGAGACTACGTGACCTCGGCCTCCATGAGTAGCGCGACCGAAGCTCAGCGGGTGGGTTCGCTCGTCGGTCAGGTGATCGACGGTCGCTACCGCGTGGACGCCGTGATCGCGCTCGGGGGTATGGGCGCGGTGCTCCGCGGCACGCACCTCGTGCTCGGTCAGTCGGTCGCGATCAAGATCATGCTCGACGCGACGATGCGAGATCCGCTCATGCGTGAGCGCGTCTTCCGCGAAGCTCGCATTCTCGCGCAGGTGCGGTCGCCCGCGATCGCCGCGATCTTCGACGCGGGGCTTCTGCCCGACGGGACGCTCTACATCGTGATGGAGCTGCTCGAGGGAGACGAGCTCGAGGCGCTCATCACCAAGCGCACGCTGAACCTCACGCAGACGGCGCGCCTGCTCGCGCAGGTCTGCGAGGGCCTCGCTGACGCACACGCCCAGGGGATCGTGCACCGCGACCTCAAGCCCGCGAACATCTTCGTCGTCAAGAAGCTGAGCGGCGAGCTCACGGCGAAGATCATCGATTTTGGAATCTCGAAGCGCGTGGGCGAGGTGAACGAGACGACGACCGTGACCACCATCATCGGCTCGCCGTATTACATGGCCCCCGAACAGGCGAGCTCGTCGCGGGACGTCGACCACCGCGCCGACATCTGGTCGCTCGGCGTGATCCTCTACCGAGTGGTCGTGGGGAGGCTCCCGTTCGAGGGGACAATCTCCGCGGTCTTGGCCGGGATCCGGACGCAAGACCCGAGGTTCCCCGACGGCACCGATCCGGCGTTCCGTCGCGTCATTCAGGGCTGCCTCGAGAAGGAACTGTCCCGCCGCTACCAGAGCGCGCTGGAGGTCCAGGCCGCGCTCCTTCCGCTCGCGGAGCCCCCGCGCCGCGACAGCTCGATTTCGCAGGGCGCCGTCGCCCCCGCGGCGCTCTCGGCGAGCCAGGCGGCGCGCGCGTTCGTCGAGTCGAGCGGCACCGAGAAGACCACGTTGCATCTCAGCGGCACGGGCGCTTCGCTCGCCCACGGACGGCCGGTGCCCTACACGGACGAGGGCGAGATGGTCACGACGCGTATGGCGTCGCCGCTGTCCGGGGGAGGGCCGAGCCCACCCAACGTCATCTTGCCGCTCGCGGGTCGCCGCCAGGAGCCCCTCGCGCGGACGGCGCCGATCGGGATGGTGGCCCCGGCGGCTCCTCGAGCGCCCGCCGCGGTCGCCGCGCCTCGCGCGTCGGTCCCACCGATGCCGGCGTCTCCGCCGATGGCGCCCGTCGCGCCGATGGCGCCCATCGCGCCGATGATCGCGACCCCGCCCGCGCCGATGGCGCCGCAGTCCCCCGCCGCGGCCGGTCCCCGAGCCCGAAAGGGCGCGGCCTTGGTGTGGGTCCTCGTCTCGGTGCTGGCTGTCATCAGCCTCGCGGCCATCGCCAATCGCGTCCGGCATGCCCCGGAGCCGCCCTCCGCTCCCGATGAGGCCCCGAGCGGCAAGTAGCGACGACGCGCAGCTGGGCGATGTATAACGCCGCCATGCCGAGCCCCACGGTCCTCTACGTCGTCGCCACGATCGTCATCGCGCTCCTGCTCGTGTGGGTCGGTCTCGTGTCCAAGAGCCGGGCCGTCGCTTGGGAGGCGACGCCCGAGGAGCGCGAGCGCTTCGCGAAGCTGCGCCCGTTCGCAGAGGGGGACTTCGCCGGCGTCGCGGAGACCGAGGAGCCGCCCGCCGCACCCGGGAAGGCCAAGCGCAAGAAGGCGAAGGCGAAGGCCGACGAGGGGGCCAAGGTGGGTGAGCAGACCTCGGAGCCGAGCGAAGCGGCCAAGGCCGATGAGCAGGCCGAGGCCGAGGCCGACGCAGAGAAAGCGGCCGCGTCGGAAGAGGGGGCCGAAGAGGGCGAGAAGGGCGTCGCCTGACAGTCCACGGGCTCGCCCGGGTCAGGCTTTGGGTCAGTCTTGCGGCTCCGCGACCTTCGCCGCTCGCAGGACGCCCCGGACGAGGTAGTCCTCGTAGGTCGCGTCGAGCGAGGACCAGACCACCAGGGGTGACCGCAGCTCGCCCCACTCGTCCTCGGGGAGGACGAGCTCGCGCCCACCGAACACGGGCAGCTCGAGCAGCTGCGCGCGTGGCGGAACGGCGCTCTCCTCCTCGAACCGGGCAGAGGCGAGCTCGAGCTCGGTGTAGCTCTCGAGGACGCCCCGGTGGCGCTCCGACTCCAGCCGCGCGAGCGGGAGCAGCTGCCACCCGGCGTCGATCAGCACCGGGTAGACGTCTTCCTCCGCGCCCTCGTCGAACAGCGGGCCTCCGCTGGGCTCCGCCCCGACGGAGCGCAAGAGCTCGGTGAGCCGCGCGCGCGCCTCGGCCTCGCCCGGGTCCCCCCAGAACGCTCCGAGCGCGGCGCCTAGCTCCTTGTCGGTCGCCGCCCGGAAGAGCGCGGGGTCCTTCGAGTCGCGGTCGATGGTCGGGTCGGAGAGCACCCGAGCGGCCCATGTTTGGGCCTCGACGAGGGCGTGGTGGGCGCCCGCGGCCGCGAAGACGAACGCGTGGACCTCGTGGAGGCGCCCCTCCACGTAGCGGTTCCCGCCGAGCGCGCGGACGACGCGCACGGCGGCCGCGGGTGACATCGCAGGCAGCTCGACGGCGGAGAGGCGGGTCACGAGCGCAGCCCGAAGAAGCGCTGGATCGCCTCGAAGATTTGCTCCTCTTCCTCACCGGGCCGGGCAGGGCGCGCGTCGGCGGCGCTGCGGAGCTCGCGGCGTCGCTCAGCGAGTCGCGCCGAGAGCTCCTTCACGATCTCGGGCCGCTTGAGGAGCACCTTCTCGAACCCCTCTTTGGTGAGCCGGAAGCACTCCACCTCGCTCGTCGCGATCACGTCGGCGACGCGAGGGGCGCCGGTCATGAGGCCCATTTCACCAAAGTAGTTGGGCGCGTGCAGCGTCGCGAGCTGGGCGGTGCTGCCGTCCTCGTGGGTCGCGACGACGTTGGCGGAGCCGGATCCGAGCACATACAGCCAGTGGGCGCGCGCGCCCTGGCGGGTGATCATCTCGCCCGAGGCGAACGGCACGTACTCGAGCTCGGTCTGGAGGATCGCCAGCTCCTCTTCGGTGAGCGAGCTGAATAGGGCGACCTGCCGCAGCGCGTCGAGCCGGCGCTGCTCGTGGCGCGCCTCGCGCCTCGTGTCGACCTCGTCCGACTCGAGCCGCACGAACTGGGTGCCGGCCGGCCTCGCGAGAGGGATCTTGGCGCGGCGCAGCGCGGCGTGGAGGCGCGCGCGCACGACCGTGCTCGTGGGGTCGTCGGGCCCGAGATCCTCGATGAAATACCGGGCGCCGTAGTAGGCGAAGCTATGGCGGTTGTCCCTCGCGAAGTCGAGGCACACCACCGTGGGCGGGGGCGTGGAGGCGACGTTCGGGATGGGCGAGGCCGTCAGGGCCTCCTGGACGACCTGCACCACCCGCGCGGGGGAGTAGCGGAAGTCCACGTTGAAATAGACCCACATGCGGTGCGGCACGGGCTTGCCGCCGCGCCGTCCCAGGATCGTGATCGCCGTCGAGAGCAGCGTCGCGTTCGGGATGATGACTGTGTCGCAGTCGCGCGTCTCGACCACGGTGTGGCGCCACCGCATGTCGCGCACGATGCCTTGCTTGCCGTTGTCGAGCTGGATCCAGTCGCCGACCTTGACCGAGCCCTCGAGCTGCAGCGTGACGCCGCCGAGGACGTTGCCGAGCGTCGTCTGGAGGGAGAGGGCGAGGACGGCCGAGAGCACGGCGCCAGTCGTGATGACGGAGCTGAGCGCCAGGCCGGACTCCGCGAGCACGATGCCCGTGGCCACGATGTAGGCGGCGCCGAGGAGCAGATCACTCACGAGGCGCGACGGACGCACGCCGAGGCGAGGCAGGACGAGGTCGAACAGCGTCGCGCCGCCGACGTTGACCCACGCGAAGCTCGAGAGGAGCGCCGCCGCGCCGAGCATGCGGTGCTCCCAGGCGGGCGCGCCGGCTTGCGAGAGCGCGAAGGCGAGCCCCCGCGCGAGCAGCAGCAGCGCAAAGAGGCTCACGAGGCGTCGGAGCACCCACCTGTGCTCCTTCGCGAATCGGTTGATCAGCGCCGCGAGCGCGACGATGCAGACCAAGAGCGCGAGGGTGTCTCGGTAGTTGGCGAGCACGACCCTAGCCGAGAGCTTCTTCCATGAGGCGCTTCTGCTCGAGCTTGTGGCTCGCCGTGCTGCCTGTAGCGGGGCTGGCGGACGCCGCGCGCGTGACCGACGAGAGTGGCAGGCGGTTGCCCACGGCGCCCGTCAGGTTCGCGCACAAGAAGTACCAGGCGCCGGCGTTCCGGGGCTCTTCCTGGACCCACACGAGCGGCGTGCCGTCGGCGTAGGGCGCGAGGGCCTCGGGCAGCGAGGCGTCGAGCGGGTAGAGCTGCTCGAGCCGCAGGATGGCCACGTCGGTGCGGCCCGCCGCGTCGCGAGCGTCGACGAGATCGTAGTAGACCTTCCCGCTGCAGAGGAGCACGCGCTTGACCGCGCTCGGCTGGATCGTGGGGTTCGCCTCGACCAGCACTTTCCTGAACTCGCCGTCGGCGAGGTCGTCGACGGTCGAGACCGCCTTCGGGTGCCGAAGGAGGCTCTTGGGGGTGAAAATTACCAATGGTTTGCGCCACTTGCGCTTCACCTGACGCCGCAGCGCGTGGAAGAGCTGAGCGGGCGTGGTGAGGTTCATCACCTGAATGTTGTCCTGGGCTGCGAGCGTGAGGAAGCGCTCGACGCGCGCGCTGGAGTGCTCCGGGCCTTGCCCCTCGTAGCCGTGCGGCAAGAGCAGGACGAGCCCGGAGAGGCGCTTCCACTTGTCTTCGCCCGAGATGATGAACTGGTCGATGATGACCTGCGCGCCGTTCGCGAAGTCGCCGAACTGGGCTTCCCAGAGGACGAGCGCGTCGGGGAAATCGAGGGAGTAGCCGTACTCGAAGCCGAGGACGCCTGCCTCCGACAGCGGGCTGTCCCAGACCTCGAACGGCGCGGCGCCAGGCAGCGAAGCGAGGGGCGTATGGCGGGCTCCGTTCGCCGCGTCGAACAGCACCGCGTGGCGATGGGTGAACGTGCCGCGGCGGGCGTCTTGCCCGGAGAGGCGCACGCGGAAGCCCTCTTGGACCAGGGTGCCGAACGCGAGGTGCTCGGCGGTGCCCCAGTCGAACGCCTGCCCCGCGGCGACCTTGTCCCGGCGGCCCTCGATGAGCTTCAGCACCTTCGGGTTGGGGTTGAAGCCCGCGGGTACCTCCGCGAGCGTCGCGGCGAGGGCGCCGAGGTGCTCGCGGGACACCTGCGTCGGGACCTCGGGGGTGTCGGCGTTTGCGCCGCCGGCGTAGCCCTCCCACACGCCGCCCATGGCGGGCGGGGGCTGGTTGTAGTCGCCCTGCTTCTCCTCTTCGAGCGCGAACTCCAGCGCGGCCTTGCGCTCGACCTGGAGCGCGCCCGCGCGGCCCTCGTCGATGTGCCCGGAGCGGAGCAGCCGCCGCACGTACACCTCACGGATCGTCGGCTTCTTGTCGATCGTCGCGTACATCGTGGGCTGCGTGAAGCGAGGCTCGTCCGCCTCGTTGTGCCCGTAGCGACGGTAGCAGTACATGTCGATCACGACGTCTTCGCCGAAGCGCTGGCGGTACTCGATCGCGAGGCGAGCGACGTGGATCACGGCCTCGGGGTCCTCGCCGTTCACGTGGAACACCGGCACGCGCATCATGCGCGCGATGTCGGTGCAGTACCGCGTGGAGCGAGAGTCGCTTGGCAGGGTGGTGAAGCCGATCTGGTTGTTGACGACGAGGTGCACGGTGCCGTGCGTCGCGTAGCCCTCGAGCCCAGCGAGGTTGAGGGTCTCGGGGACGATGCCCTGACCGATGAACGCCGCGTCGCCGTGGATGAGCAGCGGCATGACGCCGTTGCGCTTGCGGCGGTCTTGTTTCGCGCGAACGCGGCCCTCGACGACGGGGTTCACGAACTCGAGGTGGCTCGGGTTGAACGCCAGCGTGAGGTGGATGGTGTGCCCGGACGCGGTCACCCGGTCGATGGAGTGACCGAGGTGGTATTTCACGTCGCCGCCGCCCACGAAGCGCTCCGGGCGGTTGTCGCGGAACGCGGCGAAGAGCTCGCGCGGCGGCTTCCCCATCACGTTGACGAGCACGTTGAGCCGTCCGCGGTGCGCCATCCCGAGCACGATCTCGTCGACGTCGTGCTTGCCAGCCTCCTCCACCAAGAGGTCGAGCATCGCGATCATGCTCTCGGCGCCCTCGAGCGAGAAGCGCTTCGCGCCGACGAAGTTCTGGTGGACGAAGTGCTCGAGGTTCTCCGCGTCGGTCAGCTTGGTCAGGATCCGCAGCACCTCGCCGTGATCGAGCACCGGGCGGTTCTTGCAGCTCTCCATCTTCTCTTCGAGCCAGAGCCGCTGCGTCGCGTTCTCGATGTGCGTGAACTCGACGCCGATGGAGCTGGAGTACGTCTCGCGCATGTGCGCGACGATCGTGCGGAGCGTGGCGTGCGGGGGCAGGCCGGAGATGCCCACGGTGGGGAACATCTCGTCGAGCTGGGAGGCGTGGAGGTCGAACCGACTGAGGTTGAACTCGTCGCCCGGCTCCGGCGGTGGGCCGAGCGGATCGAGGTGCGCGTGCATGTGGCCACGGACGCGGTAGGCGTTCACGAGCTCGTAGACGCGGCCCTGGAGCGCGGCGGCGTCGAGCAGCCGCTGCGGAGGCACGACCGGTCCGGTGGCGGTGATGGTCGGGCGCGGCGCCGGCGTGGCCGGGCGCGCGACGCTCGCCTGGTCCATGCGCGCCGCGTGTCCGCCGGTGTCACCGTGGGTCTCGTGGGTCCCGCCGGCGCGGCGCTGCTCGGCGAAGAACGAGCGCCACTGCTCGTCCACCGACTGCGGGCTCTGCTGGTAGCGCGCGTGGAGCTCCTCGACGAAGCCTGCGTTGATTCCGAACTCCTCGAACATGTCGGTTCATTCCTGGCTGGGGCGGAGGGCCTGGGTGGGGCCCGAGCGCGCCTGAGTGCGCGAGACGGCGTGCGCGCGATGTTAGCCGAACGCGCGTGATTCGACACCGGAAACATGCCGGAAATACACAGCTTCGCGGAGCGGGGTGTCAGCCCTTGGGTCGCACGGGGTCGAGCCAGGCGCCGAGGTCGGCGGACGGGTCGAGCGCCACGAGCATCGCCTCGATCGTGATGGCGCGGACGAGCGTGCCCTGCGGCGCCACGTGGACCCCGTTCGCGTCCTTCCACAGCACCACACGGACGGCCTGTGAGGTCACGAGGGCGGGGCTACCCGGGCGCGAGGGCGTGGGGGTGGCCACCGAGGCGCCCGCGGCGGAATGCGGGTCCTGGGAAGGGTTCGTGCCGCTGTCCTCGTCGTCCTCGACGCTCGGCGTCGCGGGTGGCGCCAGGGCGAGCGCCTCGAGTCGGGCGCGCGTGGGGAGCGCGTCCCAGTCGGTCGCGGACGACGCCGGGGGGCGCATGGCGCCGAGCGAAGCGATTCCCGGCGCCTCCGGGGCCACCTCGCCCGCAGGCGTCGCCGCCAGCTCGCGCCCCGAGCTCATGGGTTGGGGGGCCTCGACGCGCGTGGGTGGCCAGATGTCCTCGACGCGCCGCTCGCACGTGTCGTCGTCGTCGTCGGGGCTGGAGAAGGTGTTCTCGCGCGCGTCCGCGGGGTCGTCGTCGGTCCTTGGCAGCGGCGGCGGCCCGCGACGAGGCTCGTCGACCGCGGCCTGGGCGACCGCTTCGTCGACCGCGACCTCGAGCCGTCCGCGCGCGGGGGGCTGCGTCCGAAAGCGACCGGACTCGAGGGCCGAGGAGGGGACGGGCATGGCCCCCCGCTTCGCGCTTGGCGGGCCCGACGGGCGGACGGAGCGCGGCGGTGCGCTGTCCGAGCGCGATTCGCCCGGCCTCGCTGCACCCCCGCGGGGCGTCCCCCGGACGAGCAGAGCGGCCGCGGGGCGCGGAGCGACCGACGGGCGCAGGGGCGCGGAGGAGGCCTTCGGCGGCGGGGACGTGGGCCTCGTCGGCGCGACCGTCGCCGGCTTCGCGGCGGGGATCGGGACCGAAGGTCGCGGGGCGGGAGGTGGCGAGGAGGCGCCCACGCCAAGCCGGCCGGTCAGATCGGCGGCGATCTTCGCGAGTTGGAGCGCGCGATCGTCGTGCTCCGCCTCGGACGCGGCCTCGGCGCCGCGGCGAAGCCACTTCAAGGCCTCCACGAGATCCCCGCGGCTCCACATCGCCCCGGCGGTGGAGAGCGCCCAGGACACGTCCTCGGGGTCCTCCGGGAGGGGGGGAGGTATCGGCGCGTCGCTTGGGGTGTCTGCCACGGAGCCTCGGAGCCAAGCATCGGGGAAGGGCACGCCGCTTGGCAAGCACGTCGTGCCGAAATCGCCAAGAAGGGGACCGATCGGGGCTAGCCCCCGCCCACGAAATGGACGAGCTCGAAGCTGTCGCCCTCGCCGACGGGCCGCGCCGCGTGCTCGGCGCGCGGGACGATCTCGCGGTTCTGCTCGACGGCGACCGGTCCGGCTAGCCCGAGGTGCTCCACGAGGGCCCGCACCGTGAGCCCCTCCGGGACCTCGAGGGGCGCGCCGTTCACGCTGATGCGCATGGCGTGTAGCGTAGCCGCTCGGGGGCGCGCTGTCTCGTCGCGAACGCCGTCGCGGGCCGGAGCGAACTACGCTAAGGACCCCTCGATGACGCCCGCGTCGAACGAGATCACAGCGCTGCTCGGTCAAGGGACCGCCTTCGAGGGGAAGCTCCGCTTCGACGGCGTGGTCCGCATCGACGGCCTCTTCAAAGGCGAGATCCGCAGTGAAGACACGCTCATCATCGGGGAGGGCGCGGAGGTGTTCGCCGAGATCGACGTCGCCGTGGTGATCGTGCGTGGCGGGGTGGTCCACGGCAACATCCGCGCGCGGAGCTCGGTCGAGGTCCATGCGCCCGCGCGGGTCGTCGGCAACATCCACTCGCCGTCGCTGTTCATCGACCGCGGCGTGGCTTTCGAAGGTGCCTGCCGAATGGACGCGGTGCCGGACGACGAGCCACCGGCGTGAGGCGCGCGCGGACGTGGGCCGCGGGCGCGCTCGCGCTCGGCCTCGTCGTGGTGGCGGCGCGCGCCCCTCTCGCTTGCGCGCCGGCCCGGTCGCCGGAGGCCTCGCAGTCCGCCCCGCGCGGCGCCGACGCGGCGCCATCCTCCGAGGGGGTCGAGCTCGCGGGGGATCTCACGGCGGTCGAGGCGCCGCTCGCCGCGCGCGGGTTCGTGCGCGTGGCGGAGACGCGCGCGCGCCCGCTCCGCGTCGTGGACGGGGGGCCCGCCAAAGAGGTGTTCGAGGCGCCAGCCGATCCCGCCCGCGATCGATGCCTGCGCGCGGCGTTCGTCGCGAGCGAGCGAGTGCAGACCGAGATCTTGGTGCGAGAGGTCGCGCGGGCCCGCCGCGACGGGCGATCCGGTCTTGTCGGTGACGGGCCCGTGTGCGTCCGGCGGGGCGAGGTGCTCCGCCTCGTGGTCCACGGGCCCATCGGCGCGCGGGTCACGGTCACGTGGCATGAGCCCGCGCGCGCGGCGGACGCCGACCCGAAGTAGCCCGCGCGGCTAGATCCCGCCGTTTCGAGCGATGCGACCCAGCATTTGGCGAACGCGGTTCCCGTTCGTCGGATACGCCGCCGGGTCCACCGGGCGGGCCACCAGGACGAGCGCGCGGACCATCGTGCGGGCCTCAGCGACGGTCTCGTCGTCGTGGTCCACGACCGCGCGCGCGAGCACGAGGCGCCACGTCGCGAGCGCCGCGGGGTAGCGGCCCTCCTCGGTGTACCAGGTCGCGATGCGGCGGCGCTCGCGCGGGACGGCGCGGGCCAAGAGCTCAATCTCCTGCACCGCCTCGGGCGTGCGGCCGAGTGCATGGAGCGCCTCCGCGTGCGCCGATCGCGCAGGGAGCAGCCCGGGCAGGCGGGCCACGCACACCGCGTACACCCGCTCCGCCTCGCGGTGATCGCCCTGGCGCGTGCGCAGCGCTCCGAGCGCGAGCCAGGCCTCCGCGAGGCTCCCGTCCAGCGAGAGCGCCTCGTTGTACCGACGCGCGGCGAGCTCGTCGTCGTGGGCCTGCTCCAGGCGCTTGGCGCTCGCGAGCAGCTCCTCGGCGGAGCCCGCGCGCGCCACACCCTCACCCAGAAAGAAGCACGCCAACCCCAGCCCTGCGGCTGCCGCCGTTCGCCACATGTAGGGCATCATCGCACGAGGCGAGCGCCAACGCTACCCTCGCCGGCAGGTGACCGCGCGTCTCCGGGGGGCCGTCAGTAGCTCGTGTGGAAGAGCTCGCGGAAGCGCAGGTTCGGCTCCTTCGCGGGGTCCACGTCGGCGAGGCCCAGGCGGAACGAAATGGTCTCGCCGTCGCCCCAGGGCCACCACAAGCCGAAGACGAGCAGGCCCGCGGTCGGGCCGAGCGCAAGCGCCAGCTGGCCGGGGCGCAGCCCGCCGGAGATCTCGACGACCTGCTGGAGGGCCGCAGGCGCACGTTCGAGGCTCACATGCGTGTACTGCGCAGGCATCGCGGCGTTTACGGCGGCCCGAGCCCGGAGCTCTTGCTCGACGGTGAACGACGACGTGACGCACCCTACACGCGAGTCCCATGTCCAGCCGCGAGTGGGCCAGTCACGCTTCAGCGCGGAGAGGGCGTCGAAGGAAGCTTGCCAGTGGTCGTTCCAGCCGCGTACGGACATCGACGGCACTCTAGACCGCGCCCGCCCGAGTCTCGATCGAAAAACGCGCGGTCGCGTCGGCGAGCGAGCCGGCGCTACGCGAGGAGCAGCTGCTGCATGGAGGCGCCAGCGCGCCAGTACCCTACCGGGCTGCGTCCGTCGAACAGCGACGCTTGGCCCGGCGTGTGCGTGGGAAACGAAGGACGCCCAGCGATGGCGGCGCCGAGCGAGGAGAGGAACGGCTCGTCTGCGACCACGATGAGCACGTCGTGACCGACGAGGCCGCGCAGGACGACCTCGGCGGGCGACGGCGCGACGAGCCCGGGGAGGACCGCGACCGCCCCGAGATAGTCGAGCGCGCTCGCGGCGAGCTCCGCGGTCTGGACGCACGCGGGCGACGGCGCCGAGACGATGGCGGTGGGCTCGACGAGGGGGCCCTCGAGGCCCACTCGGCGCAGCACCTCACGCACGGCCGCCCGGCCTGCGAGGGAGAGGTGAGGGGAGCCCGAGTCGCAGGCGCCCGGTCGCAGCAGCAGCGCGTGGTGCACGGGCTAGTACTTCAGCGGCTTGCTCTTCGCGACGGAGCCGTCGGCGCTGATCGCGAAGGCGCAGAGGGTCATCCCGTCGCGGAGCACGCCCAGGTTGGGCACGAAGAGCTTGAGGTCGTGGACGCCTGCGGGGAGCGCGACGCTGCCGTTCGCCGCGTTCAGCAGCGCGCCGTTCTTCTCGACGGCGATCACCCCGCTCATGCGACCGAGCTCCAGAGGTCCGCCGAGCTCTTGAGGAGCTGCCTCGTCGCTCGCGGCGGTGCTCGCGCGGAACGCGCCCCCGGCGTCGCATCGCTCGCTCGCCGACGTGACGTAGATGGCCCTCGCGGGGCCCACGACACGCAGGGTGAACACGAGATCGAGCGAGCCGTCGGGCTTCAGCCCGCGCATGCCGATGCGGTCCACACGGAGCGACTCGGGGGAGACGGTGAAGCTCTGCACCTGCGCCGGCGGGGTCGGCGCCGGCGCAGCCGAGGCCTCTCCGGGCCCGGTGGTGGCGCACCCCGCGAGGCAGGCGCTCGCGACGGTGACGGCGACGGCGGCGCCGAAGTGAGCAAGCGGGGCGTGGGCGCGGGCGTTGGGCAAGATCACTCCTTCCGGGATGGATACCGGAGATGCGCGCGCCGGCGCAAGGGCTCACGCGTCGGCGCCTACCCCTTGGCGACAAACGTCACGGCGGCGCGGGAGGCGTTTGATGGCATTTCCGTCGCGCTCGCCGCCTCGATCGGCGATAGTCCGCGCATGATGCGTGGTGAGAACATCGTCTGTTTTGCCAAAGACTGGACCGAAGATCCGACCAGCAACAACCACGTGATGAAGCTGCTCGGGCGGGACAACAAGGTCCTCTGGCTGAACTCCATCGCCACGCGGACCCCAAGCCTCACGAGCGGCCGCGACATGGGGAAGATCGTGTCGAAGCTCCGCAGCTTCGCGAAGGGGCCTACCCACATCGCGGGCGGGCTCGACGTGTATACGCCGATCGTGCTGCCGTTCCCCCATAGCGCCGTGGCGCAGCGCGTGAACGAGCACGTCGTGCGCGAGAGCCTGCGCTTTCTGCGTGGCCAGCGCGGCATGCGCGAGTTCCAACTCTGGACCTTCCTGCCGACGGCCGAGAAATACGTCGGCAAGCTCGGCGAGTCCCTCTCCGTCTACTACTGCACCGACGAGTGGTCGCACTTCAGCTACGTCGACAAGGACAAGATCGTGGCCATGGAGCGGTCGCTCTGCCAGCGCGCGGACCTCGTCTTCTGCACGGCGCGCACCCTCCTCGAGCGCAAGGGGGCGTACAACCCGAACACCTTCCTCGCCTCGCACGGCGTCGATCAGGCTCACTTCGCGAAGGCGCTCGACGAGAAGACCGAGATCGCCGAGGAGCTCCGCCGCCTGCCGCGGCCCATCCTCGGCTTCATCGGGCTCGTCCAGGATTGGGTCGACATCGAGTTCTTCGCGTACCTCGCCGAGAAGCGAAAAGACTGGTCGATCGTGGTGGTTGGGAAGTCGCTCGTGGACCTGTCGAGGCTGCAGAAATACCCCAACATCCACCTGCTCGGCCGCAAGGCCTACGAGGAGCTCCCCTCGTACTGCAAAGGGTTCGACGTCTCCCTCATCCCGTTCGTGTCGAACGAGCTCACGCGCAACGTGAACCCGATCAAGCTCCGCGAGTACCTGTCGGCGGGCCTCGCGGTCGTGTCGACCGACATCCCCGAGGTCACGCTGTATGCCGACGATCCGCGCGCGAAACAGGGGGCGATGAGCGGCGCCGTCCTCGTGGGGCGCACCCACGAGGAGCTCTTCGCGCACTGCGAGCGGGTGCTCCGGGAGGACTCCCCGGAGCGCCGCCGCGCGCGCTCGGAGGAGATGAAGAAGGAGACCTGGGAGGTCAAGGTGGGTGAGCTGGGCGACCACGTGCTCCGCGTTCGCGAGCGGAAGCTCGCCGCTCGAGGCTGAGCTCGGCGCGAGGCCCTCGCGGTCATGCCCACCGGGATGTCCCTCCTTCATGCGTGCGTCGTCGCCCTCGCCCTCGCCGCGGTGCTGTTCCTCGTCGCGCGTCGCCGCGCCGGGCGCTTCCCCCAGAGCGCGCTCCGGCTCGCGATCGATCGCACAGCGCAGCGCTACGCGCGCGCCGCCGACGGCCGCGGACAGTACTACTTCGCGCGGGGAAAGCTCTCCGGCGATCCCGTGACGAGCGTGGTCGCCGCGCTGGGGCGCCTCGGGACCGTCCTCGATCTGGGCTGCGGCCGCGGGCAGCTCGGGGTCCTGCTCCTCGAGCTTGGGGTGGCCGACCGCGTGCGCGGGGTCGACTGGGATCCGGTGAAGGTCGCGCTGGCCACGCGGGCCGCGGAGGGGTTGACCGCCGAGTTCGCGACCGGCGACGTGAGGAGCGCCACGGCGGATCCCGCGGACACGCTGCTTCTGATTGATATACTTCACTATTTTTCGATCGCCGAGCAGGACGCGCTGCTGCGCGAGGTGGCCGCGCGCGTGGCGCCGGGGGGCAGGCTCCTTCTCCGCGAGGCCGACCTCGGTCGAGGGCTCCGGTCGCTCATCACGCGCGGGTTCGAGGGCGTGGGCACCGCCCTGCGCGTAAACCGGGGGGAGCGGGTGATCTTCCGCGACGTTGAGCGCGAGATCGTGCCGATCCTCACGTCGGCCGGCCTCGAGTGTCGGGTGGAGCCGTGCTGGGCGGGGACGCCGTTCTCGAACGTGCTGCTCGTGGCCGTCCGCGGGCTCGCGGAGGTCGCGCCGGAGGAGCGCTCCCCTTGCGCCCGGCTCCGCTCCGGGTAAGTAGGCGGCGTGGAGAAGCCTTCGTCCCGGCCAACGTCGTGGTGGCTCGCGATGCTCCGCCGTCGCGCGGCGCGCATGCGCGAGGAGCACGTCGACCTCAGCGTGCCCGTCGAGTGGGAGTCCGAGCGCGAGCGAGAGGCGTGCGTCGCGTTCTTCAACGCCGCGTTCCGCGCGGAGGAGTCGGGGCTCACGCAGGCCCACGCCCTCGCCGACCAGCTCTCGGAGCGCGACCCGGAGCTGGGCGAATGCCTCCGCCTTTACGGCGACGAAGAGGGCTGGCACCGCGAGCTGCTCACCGCGTTTCTCGAGTCGATAGGCGGCGAGGTTCGACCGATGGGTCCCACGACCCGCACCTTCTATCGCCTCTACGCTCGCGCGGAGCGGGTCGACACGATCGTCCTCACGAACCTCATGTTCGAGACCATCGGCTCGACCACCTACCGCCTCGCGCTGCGCCACGTTCGCGCGCACCCCACGTTGGCGGGGGTGCGTCACATGCTCTCGATTCTCACGCGGGATGAGTCGTTCCACGTGCCGCTGAACGTCCACTTCCTGCGCGAGTGCACGCGCCTCGGCTTCGCCTCGCACCCGTGGCGCCAGCAGGCGCTGTACGACACGCTGTTCGGCGCCCTGCTCGCCTCCGCCTACGCGAGCCGCCGCCGCGCCCTCGCGTTCGACCACATCCCGTTCCCCACGCTCGCCCGGGCGTACGCCGAGCACCTCGGGAGGCTCTTCCTCCACGAGGACGATCTCCACCTTCGACCCCCGTCGCCGCTGCTCTGGGCCGTCGGTCTCACGAGCTCCCGGCTCCTGCGCGACCCGCACCCGTCCACCGTGAGCCTCGAGGCCGCGGAGGCCGCGGTGGAGCGCGAGCGCGTCGCGGTCCACGCGCTTTGACGACGCTTGGTCGCCGCATTTTGAGGCCGTCTGCGGGCCGCTTGCTGTAGGATGCGCGCCATGCAGGACGGCACTCCGGCCACCAGCGAGACAACCGCCAGCGGCGTCGCGCCCGGCGCGCCCATCGAGCGGGTCCTCTCCCCCGAGGGCGAGGCGCTCGTCGACGTCCCGATCGACGAGGGAGCTGCGGTCGGGCTCTTCCGGCACATGGTGCGGGCGCGCCAGCTCGATCTGCGCTTCATCGCGCTGCAGCGTGCGGGCGACATTCCTTTCTACGCGAGCTCGGTGGGCGAGGAGGGCGCCACGTGCGCGCCACCGTTCGCGCTCGACCTCGGCGACGCGTATTTTCCGGGTCCTCGGTCGGCGCTCGGATCGCTCGCGCGCGCGGTGACCCTCGCCGAGCTCGTCCATCAGGTGTTCGGCACCGCACGCTCGGCGACGCGGGGCCGGGGCCTGCCGCACCACGTATCCTCGCGAGAGAACGGCGTGGTGTCGGTCGGCGGCGTCCCCGGCGCCTCGCTCGTTCACGCGTCCGGGTGGGGCTGGGCGGCCCGCATGCGCGGCGACCGGCGCGCCTGCCTGGCGGTGGTGTGCGGAGCGGCGTTCGCGAGCGGCGGCTTCCACAACGCCCTGAATTTCGCGGGCGTTGGGCGGGCGAACGTCGTCTTCGCGTGCGTGGTGGACAGCGCGACGCTCTCGTCCCACACCGGCTGCGAGACAGTCGCAGAGAAGGGCCAGGCCTACGGTGTGCCGGCCTCCCGCGTCGACGGTCGTGACGCCTTGGCGGTCCACGCGGCCATCACGCGTGCGCTGGCGCGTGCCCGCGACGGGGGCGGCCCGAGCCTCGTCGAGATCGTGAGCGCGCGCGCGAAGCCCTCTGAGGACGGCAGCATCGCGCTGCCGGCTGACGACTGTCCGGTGCTCCTGCTCGAGCGCTACCTCGAGCGCAGCGGCGTCGACGTCGCTGCGCTCCGCGCGCCGCTCGAGGCGGAGCTCGAGGAGGCGTTCCGGCTCGCCGTCGCGGAGGCGAAGGCGAGCGCCTCGCCCGGCCGCGCGAGCCTCTTCGAGGACGTATACGCCGAGGTGCCCGCGCACCTCTTGTCTCAGCGCGACGCTTTTGTCTGATCGAGGCGACCCCATGACCCAGATGAATCTCGTCTCCGCCATCAACGACGCCCTGAAGGTCGCCATGCGCGCCGACGACCGCGTCATCGTGCTCGGCGAGGACGTCGGCAAGGTCGGGGGCGTGTTCCGCGTGACCCAGGGCCTGCACGAAGAGTTCGGCGAGGACCGCGTCATCGACACGCCGCTCTCCGAGGGCGGTATCATTGGCGCCGCGATCGGCATGGCCCTCTACGGGCTCTTGCCCGTCCCGGAGATCCAATTCGCCGACTTCATCTTCCCCGGCTACGACCAAATCGTGAGCGAGCTCGCGAAGTTGCGCTATCGCTCGGGCGGCGAGTATCCCGCGAAAATGGTCATCCGCACGCCGGTCGGCGGCGGCATCCGAGGCGGCCTCTACCACTCGCAGTCTCCTGAGTCGCTCTTCATCCACGTCGCCGGTCTGAAGGTGGTGTGCCCCTCGAACCCCTACGACGCGAAGGGCCTCCTGCTCGCGTCGCTGCGCGATCCGGATCCCGTGCTGTTCTTCGAGCCGAAGCGGGTCTACAGGGCCGCCAAAGGCGACGTCCCGGAGGGCGACTATGTCGTGCCGCTCTCCAAGGCGAAGGTGGTGCGCGAGGCGACCGGCCGGCGCGCGGTCACGGTCGTCGCGTGGGGCGCGATGCTCTACGAAGCGCTCGCGGCTGCGGACGAGGCCGAGCGGCAGGGCGTCTCGTGCGAGGTGGTCGACCTCCGCACGCTGTGGCCGATCGACCTCGACACGGTGCTCGACAGCGTCAAACGCACGGGGCGGCTCGTCGTGGTGCACGAGGCGCCGAAGACCTGCGGTTTCGGGGCCGAGATCATCGCCCTCGTCAACGAGAAGGCGTTCCTCCACCTCGAGGCGCCCCCCTGCCGCGTGACGGGCTACGACACGCCCTTCCCGTACACCCTCGAGATGGACTACTTGCCGCTCGCCCACCGCATTCTGCCGGCCGTCGTCGCGACGGCGAACTACTGAGTCGAAGGAACACCATGGCGCGCTGGGAATTCAAGCTTCCGGATATCGGTGAAGGCGTGACGGAGGGCGAGATCGTCGCCTGGCTCTGCCGGCCCGGGGACGTACTCACCGAGGACGCGCCGATGGTGGAGGTGATGACCGACAAGGCGACCGTCACCATCACGTCGCCGCGGTCCGGCCTGGTGGTCGAGACCCAGGGCGCGGTGGGCGCGATCGTGGCGGTCCACTCCGTGCTGGTGGTCTTCGAGCTCGACGGGCCATCGCTGGTCGCGTCGGCGGCCTCGGGCCGCGCCGGGCCCAATCCGTCCGCGGCCGACGAGGGCCCCGCGGCGACCGCCGTCGGCGACATCCGCGAGTCTCTCCCGGGCATGGGAAGGCCCGCGCTCGCAGCCGCGCCCGCAGCCGGTCCCGCACCGCGCGCAGTCCCCAGCTATTTCAACGAGCGGCCGCTCGCCACGCCGGCGACCCGCAAGCTCGCGCGCGACCGCGGCGTGAACCTCTCCGAGGTGCCGCCGACCGGGCCGCAGGGCCGGGTCACCAAGTCCGACGTCGAGGCATTCGCGGGCAGCGCCCCGGCGCCCGAGAGCGTCATCGAGACCGCGCGCCCCGCCGCGCTCGCCACCACGCCGCCCGCGGCTGCGGCCCCGGCCCCCGCGCCAGGGCAGGCCCCGGCCGCGCGGGAGCCTGTGAAGATCGCGTCGCTGTCGGACGGCTCCGCGATCCTCGAGGAGCGCGTGCCGTTCGCGGGCATGCGCCGCAAGATCAGCGCTCGCATGGCGCAGTCGAAGCACACCGCGGCGCATTTCACGTTCGTCGAGGAGTGCGACGCGGGCGCGCTGCGCGCCCTGCGCGAGCGCATGAAGGCGCAGGCTGCGAGCGCAGGCGTGAAGCTCTCGTTCTTGCCGTTCTTCGTGAAGGCCGTGGTCGCGGCGCTGAAGAAGCACCCCATCCTCAACTCCGCGCTCGACGAGTCGACCAACGAGCTTGTCTATCGCAAGGTCTACAACATCGGGATCGCAGCCTCCACCGACGCCGGCCTCATCGTGCCCGTGGTCAAGAACGCGGACAGGAAGAGCCTGCTCGAGATCGCGCGCGACATCGAGCGCCTCGCGGGCGACGCGAAGGCGGGGAAGTCCAAGGGCGAGGATCTCTCGGGGTCGACGTTCACCATCACCTCGCTCGGGGCACAGGGCGGCCTCTTCGCCACGCCGATCATCAACTTCCCCGAGGTGGGCATCCTCGGGATACATCAGATGAAAGAGAAGCCGGTCGTCCGCGACGGGCAGATCGTGATCGGCCACGTGATGCTCCTGTCTCTGTCGTTCGACCACCGGATCGTCGACGGGCACGTGGGCGCGGCCTTCGCGTACGAGATCATTGCCTACCTCGAGGACCCCGATCGCCTCTTCCTCGAGATGACGTGACGCCTCCGTGGACGCCGACGGACACCAGCGGAGGACAGGGTTGACGCGCCCGTCGGTTTTCCGTCACGCTTGCGATCGATGAGCCCTCGCCCCGTCGCCGAGCGTGCACGCGTGCGGTGCAAGCGAAACGCCCGCGCGGCGACCTGGACCGCCGCGGCGGCGCTCGCCGCGGCGGCGCTCGCCGCGCCCTCGGTGCACGCCGACGAGCCCCTGCCCACGCCGGACCGCGTCCGCGCGGCCGAAGAGGAGTACGACGCCGGCCGCCGGGCGTTCCTCGCCGACCAGTTCGAGGCCGCCGCCACGCACTTCGAGAACGCGTACCGGGACGCGCCGCGCTCTCAGGTGCTCCGAAACGCCATCCGCTCCCGGGAGAAGGCCGGTCAGCTTGCGCGGGCCGCGACGCTCGCCGATCTCGCCGTGCGCCGATACACCGCCGACGCGCAGACGCGCGATCTCGCCAACGAGGTGCTCGGCGCCGCGAAGGGACGGCTGCACGAGCTGCAGGTGCGGTGCGTGCCCGAGTGCGGCCTCACGGCCGACGGCAAGGTCGTTTCCATTGGTGATGCGCGCATCTTCAGCGTCTACCTCGAGCCGGGACCGCACTCGCTCACCTTCGGCTTCGGAGAGGGCCGGGGCGTGCAGCGGAGCTTCCAGGCAAAGGCGGGCCTCCGCGACGAGCTGACGATCGAGCCCCCTCCCGTGGCACCGAAGGCGCCGCCGCCGGCGGTCCCCGGCGCGCCACCCCGCGTCGGGCAAGAGCCGCCGGCCGCTCCTCGCTCGGGGCTCTCGCCTGCGGTCTTCTATGTGGGCGTGGGGCTCTCGCTCGCCGCGGGGGCGGCGACCGCGATCTCGGGCGTCGCCACGATCGACTCGCCGGGCAAGGAGGCGGTGCGGCAGGGCTGCGTCGGGCAGGGCACCGAGTGCCCGCTCTACCAGAGCGGGCTCGCCGGGGAGACCCGCACCAACGTTGGCCTCGCGTTCACCGGCGGCCTCGTCGTCGCGACGGGCGTGATCGGCCTCTTTTTTACAGACTGGGGGCCCAAGACCCCATCGGTTCGATCGGGCGCCGGGCTCCCGACGCTCATGATCGGCTGGCAGAGCGCGGGCCTCGCCGGGCGCTTCTGACGGCGCGCGAATCGGCGATCGACCACGCACAGGCGGTTGGGCGTATGCCCCGATCCGTGGTTTACTGAACAAGGGGAAGCGCTTGCGCGGAACCCGGAGGATCCCCTGACCAAGCTGCTGGCAAGCGACGGCGAAGGTGAACGTCTCGATCGCTTCGAGCTCGTGGCCGAGCTCGCGAGCGGCGGCATGGCGACCGTGTTCCTCGCGCGACTCAGCTCGGTGGCAGGGTTTCAGCGCCTCTACGCGATCAAACGGCTCCACCCGCACTTGCAGCGCGAGCAAGAGTTCGTCGACATGTTCCTCGACGAGGCTAGGCTCGCCGCGCGGATCCACCACCCGAACGTGGTCTCGATCCTCGAGGTGGGCGAGAGCGCCCGCGGTTACTACCTCGTCATGGAGTACGTCGAGGGCGACACGGTCGCGCACCTCTTGGCGCGCGCCGCTCAGAAGCAGACGAGGCTCCCCACCGAGGTCACGGTGCGCATCGCGCTCGACGCGCTCGCGGGGCTCGACGCCGCGCACGAGCTCAAAGACGACCACGACCAGCCCCTCCAGGTCGTGCACCGCGACGTGTCCCCGCAGAACATCCTGATCGGCGTGGATGGCACCACTCGCATCACCGATTTCGGCGTGGCGCGCGCCGCGGCCCGCCTGACCACTACGCGCACGGGGCAACTAAAGGGCAAGCTCGCCTACATGGCGCCCGAGCAGGCGCGCGGGCAGGGCGTCGATCGTCGCGCCGACGTCTTCGCGCTCGGTATCGTGCTCTGGGAAGCGCTGGCCATGCGCCGCCTCTTCAAGGGCGACGGCGAGGCCGAGACGCTCTCCCGCGTGCTGAACGACGTGGTGCCGCCGCTCCGCTCGATCGTCCCTACGCTCCCTTCAGGGGTCGAGGCCGCGGTGATGAAAGCGCTCGAACGCGATCCGGCGAACCGCTTCGCCACCGCGGCAGAGTTCGCGGATGCGCTCGAGAAGGCGGGCCGCGCCGTCCGCTGCGTGGGCTCGCACAAGGACGTGGCTGCCTGTCTCGAAGCGCACATGGGGGCCGAGATCTCCGAGCAGCGCACGGCCGTGCGGACGTGGCTCGCGCTCAGCGAGCCGAGCCGCGTGGCCCGCCGTCAGGGCGCCGAGGAGGCCTCGGGGCCGCAGGCCGTGGACCGCTCGGAGCCGCGCGGTGTCACCCCGACCGCCGCACAGCTCGAGGTCACGTCGCCGTCCGGCGCGGCCATCCGCGAAGCGTCGGGGCCGGTCATCAGCGCGCCAACTTCGGTCTCCGCTTCCTCGCTGTCGACTCTCACCGAGGCGAGCCCGAGCGAGCCGCCCCCGCCAGCGCGCCGCAAGTGGGCGCCGATCCTGCTCGCCGGCCTCGCGGGCGGGGCGCTCGTCGCGATCGTGGCCAAGGCCGGCCCCTTCGGCGCCGCGCCGGTCGCCACCCCCGCAGCGGCGCCGCCGTCCGCGACGGCCGCTCCCGTGGCTCCAGCACCCTCGATCGGCGCGCCGGTCGCGGCCGCATCTTCGTCGTCCGCGCCCGCGGCGCCGGCGCCCGCGCACGCCGAGACCACGCCCCTCAGAAAGGGGACGCGTGTGGCGACGCCCGGCAAGGCGGCGCCCGCGCCCAGCGCCACGGCCAAGTCCACCAAGCCCATCCCCGACGACATCTCGAACAATCCGTACCGCTGATGCCCACGCCCCCGTCTGTCGGCGTCCTCGCGCGCCTCTCTCTCGGCGTTGTCCTCGTATCGGCCACCGTCGGCGCGTGCGGGGCCACGCCACGCGCCGAGCCGCTCGCGCGCTACGTGGCGGTCCACAACACGCTCGCTGCCATGGGCATGAGCCAGGTCGGCCCGGTCCAGCGCGGCGCCCTCTCCGAGGGGCGCGACACGAAGCTCACGGTCGATCTCCCGCTCGGCTGCAGCACGCTCGTCACGCTCGGCAGCGACGGCGCGCGTGACCTCGACGTGGAGCTCCAGGACTCGGCGGGCAAGGCCCTAGGCCACGACACCACGAACGACGTCGAGGCGGTCGTGAGCGTGTGCGTAGAGCAGGCCGGTAAGCACACGCTCGTCGTCAAAATGTCCAAAGGTTCCGGCGAGTTCATGAGCGCGGTGTGGTCCGGCGGCGAGCGCGGCGGGCGTGGCCCGAGCGGCGCGGGCTCGGCGGCGGCGCAGGCGAGCGGCGGCGGCACCTGCGAGAGCCCCGCGGCCCTCGGGCCCGGCGTCACCATCGGCTCGACGGCGCACGGCGAGGCGAACTTCGAGGGCACGTGTGGCACCTCCTCCGCGAAGGAGATCGTCTACCGCCTCGAGGTCCCCACGCGCCAGCACGTGAGCATCGAGGTCGATCCCCGCTTCGACGCGGTGCTCTACATCCGGAAGGAGTGCACGGAGCCAGGGTCGGAGGTGGCCTGCAACGACGACGTGCAGGGCCGCCCCTCCTCGGGTCGCAACAACATGCGCCCCTCCAAGGTCGACACCGTGCTCGAGGCGGGCGCGTATTTCGTGTTCGTCGACGGCTATGAGGAGGCCGAGGGTACCTTCCGCGTGACGGTCACCTCGCGCGAGGTCCCCACCATCGCGCAGGCGTGCCAGCGCGCGCTGCCGCTCGCCGCCGGCAGCCAGCTCTCCGGGTCCACGCAGACCTCGTTCGACCACGCCCACGCCACGTGCGGCGAAGAGGCGAAGGGCGCCGACGTGGTCTACCGCCTCGACGTCGCGCAGCGCTCGCGCGTTCGAGTCACGGAGCACTCCGACTTCTCGCCGGTGGTCCACGTGCGAAAGCGGTGCGCCGAGGCCGACACGGAGGTGGGGTGCTCTTCCGACTCGATCGAGTCGGAGGACGCCGCCTTCGTGAACGTGCTCGACCCCGGTCAGTACGCGGTCTTCGCCGACGCGACCTCGCCGGAGAAGGGCGGTCGCTTCACGCTCCGCGCCGAGGTGGGCGCCGAGGCCGGCAGCGGCGTCGCGGGCGACGGCTGCGGCGACGCAGCCCCCATCGCGAGCTCGCAGAACGCGATGATCGACGGCGACACGTTCCTCGCGCGCGACGACCTCGCGGCGAAGTGCGGTTCGCCGGGCGGTGCCGATGTGGTCTACCGCGTCGACATCGCGAAGCGCTCGCGCCTCCGCGCTCGGATCGTGGGCCAGGAGGGCTCGCATGTCCTCGCGCTCGCGCGGAGCTGCGCCGACGCGAGCACGCAGCTCGCGTGCGGCACGACGCTCGACCAGGTGGTCCAGCCCGGTACGTATTTTCTCATCGTCGACGCCCGCGACGCCAAGAGCTTCGGCAAGTTCCGGCTCGAGCTCAAGACGGGCGAGGTGGGGCCGCAAGAGGGCGCCTGCAAGACCCCCCCCGAGCTGCGCTCCGGCCAGACGACCTCGGGCACGACGGCGGGCGCGGGCGACAAGTTCACCATCAGCTGCGCGGGACCGCAGCAGGGGCAGGCGAGCCCCGACCGCATGTACAAGATCGTCGTCGCGCGGCGGAGCCGAATCAAGCTCGAGCTCGCGACGCCCACGTGGGACGGGGTGCTCGCGTTGCGTCGCACGTGCCTCGACCAAGGCGGCGCGCCGCGTGGTAGCGAGTTTCAGTGCAACAACGACTCCGGCGACGAGCACCACGCCAAGATCGAGACCACGGTCGAGGCGGGCACCTACTTCGTGCACGTCGACGGCCACCAGTCGGGCAACCAGGGGCCGTTCACGCTGCTCTACTCGGCGACGCCCTTGACGCGGTGAGGCCCGATCGGCACCTCGTATCCCGCCTCGCCGACGGGCTCCCGGTCTTCGCCCAAACGATGGAAACGACTCGTCATGGTGCTGCTGGCCTCCGCCCGGGCGGGAGGCTAGCGGTCTCGCGCGTACGTGTAGGCCGTGTAGGCGCTGAGGACGTGGCAGATCCAGCCGAGGGTGCCGCCCGAGCCGAGCCACAGCCCCGGCGTCACGAGGAGCCAGAAGATGCCGCGCAGGAACGCGCCGTTGTAGATCTGCCCGGCCCCCGGGATGAGGAACGACAGGACGGCGGCGGTACCGGGCTTCGAGCGGCGAGCGGACATGGGGCCTCGAGGGGGTCGCGAGCGCGCGGCGAGCGCGAGGGAGCGCAGCGGTGGTGACGAACAGAACCAGGCGCGACGGACCGTCAGCCCGCGCCGAACGCAAACCTGCGCACGTCGAGCGGGCGGCGCAAGGTGAACCGCCAGACGCAGCCGACATCGGGGCCCCGCTCCTCGCCTGGTACCGCCAGTCGGCCCGCGCGCTGCCGTGGCGCCGCGCCGCCCCCGATCCGTACGCGGTCTGGCTGAGCGAGGTGATGCTCCAGCAGACCCGCGTGGACACCGTGGTGCCCTACTACCATAGGTTTCTCGAGCTGTTTCCGACGGTTGGCGCTCTCGCTGAGGCCCCCGAGGAGGAGGTGCTCGCGGCGTGGAGCGGGCTTGGGTACTACCGGCGCGCGCGCATGCTCCACAAGGGCGCCCGAGAAATCGCGGCGGCGGGCCGGTTTCCGTCGTCGCGCGACGAGCTGCGGACCATCTCCGGCGTGGGCCCGTACACGGCGGCCGCGGTCGCGAGCATCGCGTTCGGCGAGCCGACAGAGCTGGTCGACGGCAACGTGGCGCGCGTGCTGGCCCGGGTCTTCGCGCTGACCTGCGACATCAAGAGCACCCGGGGGAGCGCGGAGGTCTGGGCGGTGGCCCGGCGCGAGCTCCGCCGCGACGTGCCCGGCGAGTGGAACCAGGCCCTCATGGAGCTCGGGGCGACGGTGTGCACCCCCAAGCCGGCCTGCCCGGGCTGCCCGCTCGCCGCCGCATGCCAAGCGCGCGCGCGGGGCCTGGAGGGCGAGCTGCCCCGCTCGGCGAAGAAGGCGCCCCCACGCGAGGAGCGGCGCGTCGCCCTCGTCGCGACGAACGCCGCGGGGGAGCGCCTGCTAGGGCAGCGGCTCCCCGAGCTGCGCTTCGGCGGCATGTGGGAGCCCCCGAGCGCGGCGCTCGGAGCGAGCGACGACGAGGGCAGCGGGGCCGCGGCGCTCGCGGCGCTCTTGGCGACTTCGTTGGGCGACTGCCGGGACTGTGGCATCGTGGTCCACGTGCTGTCTCACCGGAGGCTCGTGGTGAAGGTGCTCGCGGCGCGGCTCGACGGCCCACCGCTCGGCCCCGCAGGCGACTACGCGTCCTTCGCGTGGGTCGGACTCTCGGCGGTGGAGCGCCGCGGCGTCAGCGCGCTGGCCCGGAAGCTCCTCGCGGCGGGCGCCACGTGAGCGGCGAGCCGCCGCGCATCGGCGTATTCGCCCGTGACGCGGTCACGCGCAGCGCGCTCGCGGCGAAGCTGGAGGAGGTGGGGTACACCGCCGAGGCGCACGGGGACGCCGCCGTCGCGCGCGCGCGCGTCGAGGCGGGAGGCGTCGACGTGGTCATCGCAGACAGCCCGAGCCTGTGCCGCGCGCTGAGGGGCCTCGGCGACGAACGCTTCGTGCCCGTCATGCTCCTCGTGATGGCGAGCGACGGCGCGGGCAGGCTCGAGGGCGTCCTCGCGGGCGCCGACGCCTGCCTCGACGAGCCGATCGAGGAGACCTCCCTGCTCTCTCAGATCGACGCCATGCTGCGGCTCAAGCGCGCCCACGCGGCGTGGCTGCGGGCGCGCGCGGAGCTCGAGCTCGTTTCGCTGATCGACCCGATGACCGGCGTCTACGGGTTCAGATACCTCCACGCCCGGCTCCCCGATCTGTTCGAGGCGGCAGAGCGGCGCCACGAGCCGCTCGCTTGCGTGCTCGTCGACGTCGACGGGCTGCGCCAACACAACGCGGTGCACGGCCGGGCCTTCGGCGACTCGGTGCTCGTCCAGGTCGCGCGGGGCGTCCGCGCGGGAGTGCGCCACGCCGACGTGGTCGTGCGGTATGGCGCCGACGATTTTCTGCTGCTCCTGCCGGCCACCCACTTCGGGGGCGCCATGACGGTCGCTGAGCGCGTCTTCGAGGCGGTCGGCTCACAGACCTTCTCGACTCCCCTCGGTCGCCAGGTGCCCGTCGCCGTATCGATGGGTGTCGCGCTCTTCCCGGGGCGCGAGGTCCGCACACGCGGGGAGCTTCTGCGGGCGGCGGCGGCGGCGCTGAGCGACGCGAAACGAGAGGGCGGGCGTCGCGTCGCCGTGTTTCGGCACGAGGGCCCCATCCTGACGCGTACCGGCGGCTCGTGAAGGCGCGCCCCCGCCCGGGGTTCGGCACGGCGCGCGCTCGTGCTAAAGGACGCGACGCGATGGTCCTCATCCTGCCCACACGTGCGTACATCCTCGCGCTGACGGTCGGGGTGTTGGTGCCAGCGAGCGCGACCGCGGCACCCTCGTCCGGGCCCTCTGCGCCCGCTGCGCGAGCCAGCGCGGTGGTCCCCGGTGTGAGCGCCACCCCCGCCGCCGACGCGTCTGGGAGGCTCCCAGCGGCCGCCACGGGCCCAGCGGGGCTTCCCGTGCCCACGGTGCCCCCGTCAGCGCCCGCGTCCGCCGCGGTCGTCGTGCGGCGCGCGGTGCACGTCTACTCGCTCCCCGAGTGCCTCGCGCTGGCCGAGCGCAACCACCCGAACCTGTGGGCGGCGCGCGCGCGCCTCGCGAGCTTCCACGCCCAGCTCGACGAGGCCAAGTGGACGCCCTTCTTCCAGGGCTGGAGCGCGAACGCGACGATCGGCGTCATCCCTCCGCTCGGGGGCACGCCGTACTACGGGGCGACCCAGTCGGTGCTCCTGAACCCGAGCTTCAACACGTCGTTCGGTCCGTTCTTTCAGTTCTCGGTGAACGGCGGCCTCCCGCTCTACACGTTCGGGAAGATCACGGGATACTGGCGCGCGGCCGAAGCGCAGATCCGCGCCGGTGAGTGGGACCTCGAGAAATTTCGCCAGCAGGTGCGCTTCGACGTGCGCCGGGCGTACTTCAACCTGCTGCTCGCCCGCGACGCGCTCTACATCGCCGACGAGGCGCTCAAGGGGGTCGACAAGGGCCTCGACAAGATCAACGAGCACCTCGAGAAGAGCGACAGCGGGTACGACGAGGTCGATCGCCTTCGGCTCCAGTTCTACAAGGACGAGCTCATCGCGCGGACGGGCGACGCGCGGCGCGGCGAGACCATCGCGCTCGCCGCCCTCCGGTTCCTGACGGGGGTGGCGACCCAGTTCGACGTGCCCGACGAGCCCCTCAAGCGGCCCGACGTGCCGGTGCGGCCGGTGGTGCGTTACCTGGCGGCCGCGCGCCTGTTTCGACCCGAGGTCAACTACGCCCGCGCCGGCGTCGCCGCACGGCGCGCGCTCACGGAGGTCGCGCAGGCGCGCTTCTTCCCCGACATCTATCTCGGCATGAACGCGAGCTACCTCATCGCGCCCAACGCCACGCAGCAGACCACCGCGTGGGTGCTCGACCCGTTCAATCGCTTCGGGTGGGGCGCGGCGCTCGGCGTGCGCTGGGGGCTCGATGTCCTGCCCAACCAGGCGAGGCTCGTTCAGGGCGAGTCGCTCCTCGAGGAGACTCGCTCCCTCGAGCGCCTCGCGCTCGGTGGCATCGCCGTCGAGGTCGAGACCGCCTACGGCGCCGTCAACGAGGCGAAGGTCCGCGAAGAGGCCTGGTCGCGCAACGAGCACCTCGCGAAGGGGTGGCTCTCCAGCGTGCGGGACGCGATCGACCTCGGCACGAAGGATGAGCGCTACCTCATCGAGCCGACGCGCTTCTACATCGGCGCCCGCGTCGCGCACGTGCAGGCGCTCATGGACTACAACATCGCGCTCTCCGAGCTCGCCCGCGTGAGCGGGATCGACTCGGTCGCCCCGGACGCAGGCCCCGGCGGCGGCTGAGCAGCCTCGGCGCGAGCTTCGCCGACCGGTGACGCGCCGACGCCTCGTGGTGGCCCCCCGCGCGCGCTCCCCACGCCGTCGCCACGCTCGCCGCCGCGCTTCGCGCTGGAGTGGTCGGTCAGCCCTCGGACTCGAGCACCTTCGCGAGCACCTCGAGGGCCTCGATCACGCGAGCGCGGTCGGCTCGCGGGAGCTTCTCGACGAGCGCGCCGAGCGCGCGCTGCGAGTCGGCCGTCACGGCGTCGGCCGTGCGCTTGCCGCGCGGGGTGAGGCGCACGTCGGTCTGGCGACCGTCGCTCGTGCCCTTCTTCCGCGTGATGTAGCCCTCGCGCTCGAGCCCCGTGAGGTTGCGGCTCGCCGTCGACGGGTCGATCCCGAGCAGCGTCGCTAGGGTCGATGTCGAGAGCGCACCGCGCTGCGCGATAAGCTGGAGGGTCTCTGCCTGCTGGGGGGTAACCTCGCCGGCACGGGCGCGCTCGCGACCCATCTTGCCGAACCCTCGGGCTACCGACACCACCGCTCTTGCGAACCTGTCTTGCTCGGCCATGTGGAGACCCTGTACTCTACAACTTCCGACCTGACGTCAAGCGTGAAAGCGCGAGAGGGGCGTATTTCAGCGCCCAGCGAGGTCACGATGCCTCACTCCGCCGACGCGCGCGGGGCACGAGAGGCGAGCCTGCGGGCTCGGGGCCGCACCGCAGCGCCGGCGAGCTCCGCGCGTCGCGGCGCCCCGAGCCGCACGGACGCGACACGCGCGAGCCCTCTCGCGTCTTTTTTGCGTTCCGGTGCGCAACGAAATACGCGGTATTTGCCGAGAGAATCGTGCTTCTGCGGGTTGCACGTGTACGGCGCGCGCACTAGTGTGCCGGCCGAACGTACCGGGCGACGCGCCCCAGGCGAGGACACATGCAGGCGACGAAAGACGACGCACGGCCCACCACGACGCGCATGTTCGAGAGTGACTTGGTGGAGCGTTTCTCGCGCATCAACCCGGTCACACCGTTCGTGTTCTGGCTGCCCGTGCTGTGCTTCTTGCTCGGCCGCGCGATCGTGCGTCACGAGGTCGCGCCGCTGCCGATGGCAGCGCTCGTCGTGGGCGGCGTCTTCTTCTGGACCTTCGCGGAGTACGTGCTCCACAGGTACGTGTTCCACTTCGTCCGCGATTCGGCGTTCTGGCGCCGCTTCCACTTTCTGATCCACGGCGTCCACCACGACTTCCCGGACGACAAGGACCGCCTCGTGATGCCCCTCGGCGCGAGCATCCCGATGGGCGTGGGCTTCTTCACGCTCTTCTCGCTCACGATGGGCGCGGTGGCCGAGCCCTTCTTCGTCGGCTTCGGCCTCGGCTACCTGGCGTACGACGGCACGCACTTCGCGCTTCATCACTTCAAGCTGAGCGGCTCGATCGGCAAGGCGCTCCGTAAGCACCACATGCTGCACCATCACCTCGACCACGCGGGTGGCTTCGGGGTCTCGTCGCCGCTGTGGGACCTCGTCTTCCGCACGATGCCTCAGCCGCGAAAGCGCGCGGCGAAGAGCGCCTGATCCCAGCGAGGCGGGGGCCTGGACGCCGCACTGCGTGGGCGACCCGGCGGGCGCGGGCTCGCGCTTAGGGCCTTGCCTAGGGCGGGCTCGCGTAGCGTATGCTGCGGGCCCGTGATGCGACGAAGGAAGTCGGCTCCCCATGAGTGATGACAAGGCCAAGGCGGCGGCGACCGAAGACAAAAAGTCCGAGATCGGGACCGTCCTCGTGTCGCGTTACGAGGTCATCCGCGAGCTCGGGCGCGGCGGGATGGGGGTGGTCTACCTCTGCAAGGACCTCGTCACCTTGGAGCGCGTGGCGCTGAAGCGCCTGCGCTCTCCCGACGAGTCGAAGTCGACCCGAGCCGAGGAGAGCTGGTGGTTTCAGCAGGAGGCGCGAGCCGTCGCGTCGCTGGATCACCCAGCGATCGTGCGAGCGCGCGACTTCGGCACCCTCGCGGACGGCTCCCCGTACCTCGTGATGGACGCGCTCCCGGGGCGGAGCGTCCACGAGTGGATGCACACGACCACGATGCCGTGGTCGGTCATCTGGAGCCTCGTCGATCAGACCCTCGCGGGCCTCGCCCACGCGCACGCCCGCGGCGTGATCCACGGCGACATGAAGCCGTCGAACGTCATGCTGGACCTCGCCACGACGGGGAAGGGGCCTCGCGCGTACGTGCTCGATCTCGGCCTCGCGTGGCTCCGCCAGTCTCTGCACGATCCGCGCCTCGATGGCGGTCCGGAGCCCGAGCTGGCCACGCACTCCGGCGCGGGCACGGTGGGCTGGGTGGCGCCAGAGCAGATCCGAAAGTCCGCGTCGCAGGTCGGGCCGGCGACCGACCTCTACGCGCTGGGGTGCATCCTTTACCGCGTGCTGTCGGGCAAAGAGGTGTTCGAGGGCACGGCGCAGGAGGTGCTCCGCGCCCACAAGCGCACGGCGGTACCGCCGCCGATGTTGCCCGAGGGCGTGCCCGCGGGGGTCGCCGCTTACGTGCAGCGACTCCTCGCGAAGCGGCCATGGCACAGGTTCGAGCTCGCGGCCGACGCCCGCCGGGTGTGGGCGCAGTTCCGGCCGCGCCACGCCTTTTCCATGGAGGAGACCCTCGTCGCGACGGCGGCCAGCACGCCGCCGGCGGCGCCCTCGTCGGCATCGCAGTCGCAGGAGGTGGGGCGCGCGATCACCGCCGCGCGCTCGCTCGCCCCGGGCCTCCTCTCGCTGCGCCCGTCACCGATGGTCGCCCGCGAAGAGGAGCGCCGGGAGCTGCTCGACATCGTGGGGAGCGTGTGCTCGGGCAGCGGACCGCCGCAGCGCCTCGTGGTGCTCATCGGCGAGGCAGGGGTCGGCAAGAGCCGCCTCGCAGAGTGGGTGTGCGAGCAGGTGCATGAGCGCGGGTTCATGTGGCCTCTCCGCGCGCGCTACGGCCGCACGCCCTCTCCGCTCGACGGCCTGACGGGCGCCATCAACAACTATTTCGCGCTCCAAGGGGTCGATCGCGACACCGTCGAGCAGACCCTCATCGACCGGTGGGAGGTCGACAAGGACGACGACGACGAGCTCTCGTGGGTAGCCGCGACGGCCGAGTGGCTCCGCCCGACGGCGCCGGGGCAGATGCCCCCGGTGGGCCCATCCGGCAAGCGCTTCGTTCTGGATACACCGGAGCTGCGCTGGGTCGTCGTGCGTCGCGTCCTCGAGCGCATCGGCCAGGAGCGGCCGATCCTCATCTGGTTCGACGACCTCCACCTCACCTCCAACAACACGTTCGACATGCTCTCGCGCCTGCGCCGCGAGGCGCCGAAGCTCCGTCTCGTCATGCTGGCCACGGCGCGCAGCGAGGCGCTGGAGACCGACCTCGACACCGCGCTGCGCATGGAGGCGATGCGCGTCGAGTGGCGCGGCAAGGTGTTCGATCTCCGCCCGCTCGGGGCCGACGAGACGCGCTACCTGCTGAAGGCGACGCTCCCGCTCGCCGACGAGGCGATCGTCACGGCGACCATGCAGAGCCGCGGCAATCCGCTCTTCGCGCTCCAGCTCGTGCACGCCTGGGCTGGAGGTGGCTACCTGAAGCTCGAGAGCGGCCGTTACCGGGTGCCGGACGCCGCGCTTCGAGGGCGCGCGATCACGACCGCCGAGCTGTGGGACGAGCGGCTCCGCGGTGTGCCCACGGACCTCCGCCTCGCGGCCTATGCGGCGGCGGCCCTCGGCGACGACATTCGTGGCATCGTGCTGCGCGCGCTCGTCGGCGCGCTCGGGATGGACGCGCGCGACGCGCTGGTCGCTCTCACTCGGGCGCAGATCCTCCTCGCGAGCGGCAACGATCAGTTCCGCTGGGCGCACGCGCTGCTGCAGGAGCACCTCCTCGGACGCTTGGTGGAGCGCAACGACTCGCCGGCCATCTTCCGCCTCGCCGCGAACGCCCTGGCGAAGCACCCCGAGGTCGGCTCGCGGCGCATCATGAAGCACCGCGTGCGGAACCTGCTGCGCGCCGGCGACGACGACGTGGCGTCCCGCCTGATGTTCCGGTTCATCGAAGGCGCGTGGGCGCGCGGTCGAGACACCACGGCGACACTGAGGGATCTTCAGCTCCTCGACGGGCGCGTCACGGGCGGCGCGGCGGCTGAGTACGCCTACTGGCGCGCGGAGGCCCTCCGCCACATCGGTCGCCTCGAAGAGGCCCGCGAGCAGGCCGAGACCGCGCGCCGCGCGTTCGAGCAGGCCGGCGACAAGGCGCGCGAGGCGCACGCGCTGCGGCTCCTCGGGCACCTCGCGTCCGACCAAGGTGCGCCCGCCCAGGGCCGCACGCAGGTCGCGCTCGCGCTCTCGCGGTTCGAGGAGCTCAGCGATGCACGCGGACACGCGCAAGCCCTCGTCGTTCTTGGTGAAATCGACTACTTGCTCGGGGAACACGCGCGGGCACGTGCGGTGTTGGGGGAGGCGAGCGAGCGGTCGGAGGCGGTCGGCGACTCGCTCGGTTTCGCGCAGTGCCTCATCCTGCTCGCCATGATCGAGACCGCCGTGGGAGGCTTCCGCCGGGCCGGAGCGCTGCTCGTCGAGGCGCGGCACGCCTTCGACTCGATGGGCTATCGGCTCGGGCTCGCGCAGTGCGACGTCGTGCTCGGCCACGCGGATCACCGCGCGGGTGAGCTCGACGCCTCGCGCACGCGCACGCTCGCGGCGCGCGCGGCGTTCCGCGAGCTCCAGAACCCCCGCGGCGAGGCGGCCTGCGAGCGCCTCCTCGCGATGATCGCCCTCGACGTGGACGACTTTCGCGCCGCCCGAGCGCACGCGGAGGTGGCCGCCAAGATCTTCGAGCGCCTCCAGGATCCGTGGGGCGACCTGGAGGCGAGGCTCTTGCTCGCGCAGGTGGCGCTCGCCGAGGCCTCTCCCGACGCGGAGCGGTCGATCCGCGACTGCGAGAAGATCGTGCTCGACGAGGCCGAGCCGCGCCAGCATCGGCACCTCACGCTCGCGTGGCTCGCGCACACCCAAGACCGCATGGCGGACGCCGCCCTCGAGCTCGACCGCGCGCGCGCGGCGTTCGGCGACAAGACCCGGTGCGGGGATCACACACCACAGCTCCTCCAGCGCTTCGCCCGCATGTCCTGGGACAGCGCGGCCGACGAGAAAATCGCGGCCTGGCTGAGGCTCATCGAGGCCGCCAACCCCGACGACGGCTCGGCGCACATGCCGACGTTCCCGCGCTGACCTCGCGTGGGCGCGTCCGAGCGCCCGCGCGGCGTCCCGCTTGCTCGCGGGCACGACCTTGTGTAGGGTCCCGGCGCATGTCGACCCCGCAAGACCCCCCCGTTCGCAACAAGCAGAAGAAGCGCCGCACGAAGAAGCTGGCCGCGTGGCGCGCAAAGCAGGCCGAGACCGCCGCCGCCGCCAAGTAAGCGTCGTACGCGCCGCACGTGAGACGGGCAGGGGGGATCCCCGAGCCCGTCTTCTGCGTTTGTGGCCCCTCGCGGGAGGGACTACTCGATCGGCTCGCCGTCGACCGCGCCCAGCACGCTGTTGCGGAGCTCCTGCACCTCGTCGAGGAGGCCGAGCGCCGTCGCGAGGTCGGCCTCGAGCTCCTCCTCGTGCTCATTGGACTCCAGGTCGGAGATGGCGAGCGCATACGCGGCGCGGTACGCCGCGCGGCGCGCCTCGTCGCGATCGAGCACCTTCGCGAGCTGGGCGAGTCGCACCGAGAGCTCGACGCCCTCGCTCGCGGCCTCGTACTTCTCGAGGAGCTCCTCGAGCGGCGGCACGGCGTGCTCGACGTTGAGCTTGCCGGGCGCCGGGGTGTCGTGTTCCGTGCGGTCGGCGAGGGTGTGCGCGAGCCGGCGGAACGAGCGCAGCTCGTCGCGCGAGAGGCTGCCGTTCGCGGCGCCGGTCAGGTAGGCGATCTCCAGCATCGCCTCCGCCTCGGCGGGGGTGAAGGTTTCGGTTCCGAGGACTCTCTCGACGTCGAAGCTCATTGCCCGCCAAGCTACCCTCGAGGCCGACGAAAGTCTCGTCCTTCCGGGCGTCGCTGGCCCCGTTGAAGGAACGCCGCGCGCCCGATAGAGTGCCCGCATGCGCATGCGTCTCGCCACGTGGCCCTTCGTCTTCCCTGTGCCCGTCGCGCCCGTCGCGCTCGCCGCGTTCGCCGCCGTCGCCGTCGCCGCTTGCGACGATCCCCCCAAGAAGGGGGCGAGCGCGAAGCCCTCGGCCGAGCCCGCCAGCGCCGCTCCGAGCGCGGCCCCGAGCGCGGCCCCAAGCGCACCCACGCCGCTCAAGCCGAAGGCGCCGGTGATTTGCACGAACGGGCCGGAGCTCGACACGAAGGACCAGGGCCTCGCCGACGAGATCCGCCGGAAGCTCGGCAAGAAGCCTGGCGAGCCGGTGAAGACCTCGGAGCTCGCGACGATTCGGTCGCTGAACCTCATCAAGGCCCCGACCAACACCCTCGACTCGTGCGTCTTTCAGAAGACCACCGCGCTGAAGGACCTGTTCCTCGGGCCGAGCGAGCTCGAGGACCTCTCGCCCATCGCGCACCTCACGAAGATGGAGACCCTGCGCGTGTCCATCAACCACGTGAGCGATCTTCGCCCGCTCGAGAAGATGGTGCTCCTCGATCGACTCGACCTCGGGCGCACACGTGTGCGCGATCTCGCGCCGCTCGAGAAGCTCGTGAACCTCACGGAGCTCGAGATCGACGACACCGAGGTGAGCGACATCAAGCCGCTCGCCGCCCTGAAGAAGCTCGAACGGCTCAGCCTGCGCCGCACGCTGGTCACCGACGTCTCGCCCCTCCGCGAGCACACGAAGCTGAAGTACCTCTACACCGAGGGGGCGGCCATCGCCGACATCACCCCACTTCAGCCACTCATCGCTCGAGGCCTCAAAATCGTGAACAAGTAGGAGAGCTTACGAGCGCGCATCGGGGCCGCACTCGTCGGCGGCGTTAGTTCTGTTCGGCCGCGACCCACTTGCGGATGCCCTCGACCACGGGGTGGCTCGAGGGCACGCCCTTCAGCGGGTGAAGCTCGTTGCCCTTGCCCTGAGGGTTCGTCAGGAGCAGGCTCTTCTCTTTGTCGGCGAAGTCGATCCACTGCTTCGCTTGCGCGCACGCGGCGCGCGGATCGGAGTCGAGCCTGCGCAGATCGAGCGCTTGGGTCGCCACGAACTCGAGCGATCCCGGCGCCGCCGCGTCGGCCTGGTCTTCGCCACCGCCGTGGCAGCTCACGCAGGCCGCGGTCGGGGTGCCGCCGTCCGGTACGCCCGCGTCGAACTGAGGATCGGGCACGGTGTCGAGGAACGTCTTCATGGCCGGGATGGCGGAAGACTGGAAGAGATCGAACGCCGTGCAGTCACGGGCCGGCCCCTTGCCCGGCGTGGTCGAGACCTTGGTGAACGCGAGCTTGAGGCGCGTGTCTTGGTTGAAGTTGACCAGCACGAGCTCGCCGCCGAAGAACGTCCGCCGGACACCCGCGGGCACGTCGAGCTTGCCCTCGAAGCCCGCGTTCTTCGGGTCGATCTTCACGCGCGCGTCTCTCGGCATCTGTACGAAGAAGGGCGCCTCGACCGACACGTTCACCCGCGTCGCGGCGTGGAGCCTCAGCGTGGTCAAGGTGAGAATGGCGCCCTTCACGTCGGCGACGAACTCGAGCGTGGAGCCCGCGAGGGCCGGATCGACGTCCTTGAGGTCGATCACGTTGGCGCCTGCCTGCACGACGAACGGGGCCGTAGCGGGCAGTTTGCCCGGGCCCAGCTCGGCCTGGAGCCACTCGCGAACCTTCGCCTTGAGGTCCGGCGTCGCCGCGAGGCTCGGTCCGTCGTGCGCGGCCTGCGTGAGCAGCGTGCTGTCGTCCACGTCCCGCGTGAGCGGGAGGATGCCGCGGAAGCCCTTGATCGATGCGTACCTGTCGGGCTCTGCGAGCCACTTGGGGGCGCCGTTGTAGACGCCGTTCACGTGGCACACGCCGTCTTTCGCCCCGCAGCGGTTCACGAGGCTGGGCTCGACCGCGCGGAACAGCGCCTCCGCGCTCTGACCGGAGGCGGCCGCGTCGGCGCTGGGCGTGTCTCCGCCCCCGCACGCGACGGCGAGCGCCGTGATGGCGCCCGCGAGCGCGCCGAGCATGGAGAGGGCTCCGATGGCGCGTGCGACGGCGAGGGCGCGCGCGGCGCGCCGCGGGCGCGGGGAGGTCGAGGGCGAACGGGATGCGCGAAGGCGGAGCACGGACGAATCTTTTCGACTCCTTAGGAGAAAGGCAAGGAGTCGCTGTGCGGCGGCGGCTAGAGCTTCACGCCAGGGCCGAAGTTGACGTTGTCCAGGCACGCCCCCACGAGGAAGACCGGCTTGGCGTCGGCGCGGACCTGAATGGGGCCCACGGCCGTGCCGTCGTAGTACCCGTCGTAGTCCCCGGGGTCGCTGACCGACCCGTTCCCGCCCACGTCGACCTGCGCGCGCACGACATACAAGCCCGCCGCGAGGCCTGCGATGCGGAACGTGAAGCGGTCGGTGGCCGTGGCGGTGAAGAAGGTCTGGGTGCGTGTGTCGCCCGACTGCAGCCCGATGCTGAGCACGAAGGTGCGGCCGCTCGGCAGCGGCGCTGGGAGCGTGACCGTGCCCCGCACGGCGAGCGAGCCACCGAAGGCGGCGTCCATCGCGAGCGTCGCGCCCGGGAGGCAGGTCCCCGCGTCCGCGTCTGCGTCTCTCGCGGTGTCCGCCGGGGCGTCGCTCGCGGCGTCGGGCTGGGGGGCCACGCCGTCGACCGTGGCGTCGGAGGCCTCGGCGTCGCGCGGGGTCGCCACGGGGATCGCGGAGCTCGAGCCGGGCACGGCCTCCGGAAGCCCCGCGCGGTCCTTGGGGCCGCACGCCGCGCTCCCCAGCACCACGAGCGCGGGGCCGAGCGCGACGAGGAGGGTGAAGAGGCGAGGGCGTGTGGAGGGGCGGCGGGTCACGCACTCAGTCTTACGGCCTCCCGCCCGTCCTGAAAAGCCCAAGGAGCTTCGGCTCGGCCGCGCGGGGCGACAGAACTTGGCCCGCGCGATCGCGGCTGCCTACGATCCATCAAAGAACGGAGGCCCTCCCATGCCGCACGCCCAGAACCGACGCCGCGCGAACCGGAAGCTCAAGTCGATCCCTTGCCAGCTCATTCGCCACTCGGACCGCCAGGTCTTCCCAGAGCAGACGACCGACCTCTCGGAGGCCGGCATGTTCATCGAGTCCGACGCCGGCCTTGTCGTGGGCGACACCCTCACCGTCTCGTTTCAGACCGGCGATCTCGGCCTGTGGGTCGACGCGCAGGCGACGATCGTGCGGCTCGTGCGCGGGCGCCGCCGCGAGGACCGCGGGGGCGTGGGCTTCGGCCTCCGCTTCGACGGCCTCGAAGCGGTCAAGCGCCTCGTCGTTCGCGGCGCGCTCCGGCGGGCGCGTCCGCCGCTGCCACGCCGCAAGCGGGACGCGTGTCCGCCCGCGCCTGCGCCGCCTGCTCGATGACAAAAGGCACGTGAGAGACTCGGGGGCCGTGAGGCACCATCGCCTCGCGAGTCACGGTCCCCACGACGCCGATGTCACGTTGACTCGCTCGCGACCCATGACGTATCAGGTGCTTCGCGCCGGCGTCCCCATGGGCGGACCGTGGTACGGCGTGTGCTGCGACGTGGCTCGATGGGAGACCTCCTCAAACGTGCACTGGAGCGCCTGGTCGCCTTCGCGGAGAGGCGCTGGGCGGTGGTGCTGCTCATCGGCCTCGCGTTTGCGGTGGGGTGCCTCGCCTACGCGAAGAGCTCGCTCCAGGTGCGCTCCGACTTCACCGAGCTGCTCCCGAAGGACAGCCCCGGGCTCAAGGCCTACGAGCACCAGCTCGGCCGCGTAGGCGGCGGCGCGTCGTTCATCGTCGTCGTCGAGTCGCCGGATCGAGCCGCCAACCAGCGCTTCATCGATGACCTCTCGGTCGAGCTCTCGGCGCAGGTGAAGAAGCACAAGGCCTGCACCGACGCCTGCGCAGGCGCCGAGGGCTGCGTTCGCGCGTGCGGCGTGAACCTCGTGCAGTACTTCGAGAACGGCACCAAGGAGGTGCAGACCTTCTACCGCAGCCACAAATGGCTCTTCGCGTCGAAGAAGGACCTCGAGGACGCGGACTCCACGCTCGACTCGCAGATCGCGATCCAGAGCGGTCTCGTGTCCGACCTCGAGTCCGAGGACGCGCCCGCCGAAGACGCCTCCGCGCCGGCGCCCAAGCCCTCCGCGCCGGCAAAGAAGAAGGCGCCCGGCGCGACCGCGGCGAGCGCGCCCGTCGCTGCCTCCGACGCCGGCGCTCCCGCTGCGGCGGCGGCAGACGGGGGCCCGGAGAAGAAGAAGCCTGCGCTCGGGCTCGATGCCTACAAAGAGAAGTGGGACAAGGCCGCCGACAAGCACGACGACTTCCCCACCGGCTACTTCGCGAGCGCCGACGGCAAGACCCTCGTGCTGCGCATCATCACCAGCGCGCAGGGCATGGGCGAGACCAGCGGCGACGCCTTCACGGTGCAGATGCAGCACCTCGTCGAGGAGCTCCGCAAGCGCGACGCGACGGCGCACCGCTACGATCCGACCATGCTCGTCGGGTTCGCCGGCGACATCCCGAACGCCAAGGCCGAGAAGGAGTCGATCGTCGACGAGGCGCTGTGGGCCACCATCCTCGCGATCGTGTGCGTCGCGCTCGGGATCGTCATCTATTTTCGCTCGATCGTGTCGCTGCTTGTCGTGCTCCTGCCGGTCGCGGTCGGCATCGGCGCGGCGTACGCGTTCGCGACCTTCCATTTCGGCTACGTGAACACGGCGGGCGCGTTCCTCGGCGCGATCATCATCGGCAACGGCATCAACTACCCCATCGTGCTCTTGGCGCGGTATCGCGAGTTCAAGGCGCGCATGCCTCCGCGCGTGGCGCGCCTCGAGGCCGTCAAGAACGCGTTCCGCGCCGAGCTCGTGGGCGCGAGCGTGGCCGGCATCGCCTACGGCTCCCTCACCATCACCGCGTTCCGCGGGTTCAGCCAGTTCGGCACGATCGGCATCCTCGGCATGTTCCTTGTGTGGGCGTCGATCATTCCGCTCGTGCCCGCGATGATCGTCCTCATCGAGAAGGTCCACCCACGTTTCCTGGCGGCGCCCCTCGCGGAGTCGCTCACCGCCGAAGAGGTCGCGGCGCTGCCCCAGAAGCCGGCGGGGGTGGTGGTCCGTGCCCTCGCGTGGATCACGGGCAAGATTCCGAAAGTATTGGTGTTGTTGTTCGTTGGGATCACGGTCGCGGCCGCCTGGAGCCTGCCCGCGTTCCTGCGCGATCCGTGGGAGTACAACTTCCACAACCTCGGATCGCGCGGGTCGAAGGCCGCAGGTGGAGGAGGCGCCGGCGAGTGGAGCACGAAGGCCGATCGCGTCTTCCAGGGCAAGACCGACATCTCGGGCGCGCGCATCATGGCCGACACCCCCGAGCAGGTGCCGCTCGTGAAGGCGAAGATCCTGGCGAACGACGCCGCCGACAAGAAGGGCGCGCTCATCGACAAGATCGTGACCATCAACGATTTTCTCCCCGGCACCGACGCCGAGCAGAACGAGAAGCTCGAGATCCTCGCGCAGATGCGCGAACGCCTCACGCCCAAGGTGCTCGAGGGGCTCTCGGCCGACGAGCGCAAGCGGGTCGTCGACATGATGCCGCCGGAGGACCTCGCGCTTGTGGGCCCGAAGGACGTGCCGCCGCTCATTCGCCGCCGCTTCGAGGAGTGGAACGGGAAGGTCGGGACGCTCTTCTACGTCCAGTACAAGCCGAACACCTCGTGGAGCGACGGCCACACCGTGCTCAGGATCGCCGCGGCCTCCGACAACGTACGGCTCGACGACGGAACGGTCGTGCAGACCGCGTCGCGCCCCACCATCTACGCCGAGATGATCCGGTCGCTCGAGCACGACGGCCCGCTCGCGACGGTCGCCTCGTTCCTCGCGGTCATCGTGGTCGTGTTGCTCGCGACCCATCAGCTCCGTGGAGGGCTCGCCGTCTTGCTCGCGCTGCTCATGGGCGTCGTGTGCACGCTCGGCGTCGCGGCGCACCTCGGCGTGAAGCTGAACTTCTTGAACTTCGTCGCGCTGCCCATCACTTTTGGGATCGGCTGCGAGTACCCGTTCAACATCTTCGACCGCACGCGTCTACTCGGCGGAGACGTGCGCCGGGCGGTGCAGCGCTCCGGCGGCGCCGTGGTGCTGTGCAGCTACACGACCATCGTCGGCTACGGCTCGCTCGTCGTCTCGGACAACCAGGCGCTCCAGTCGTTCGGCTACCTCGCTGTGGCTGGCGAGGTCGCGTGCATCGTGATGGCGATGCTCTTCCTGCCGTCGCTGCTGCACTTGATCCTGCCCAAGGCCGCCCAGGCGAAGGCCGCGGGGCCCGACGAGCTGCCCAAGACCGAGTAGGTCGTCAACGAGGCGCGCCCCGCTGCCGCGGCTGCGCGCTCGTGTTGCCAGCGTTGCGCTGGCCGCGGGGACACGCTCGCCCCCGTGGCCTCGCGCAGCGCGGGTCACCAGTCGATGATCATCGCGCCCCAGGTGAACCCGGAGCCGAACGCCACCGCGGCGACCTTCATGCCGCGCTTGAGGCGGCCGGCCTCGAGGGCCTCGTGCATGAGCAGCGGGATCGTCGCGGCGGTGGTGTTCCCGAAGCGCTGGATGTTGTGGATGACCTTCTCGTCGGGGATGCCGAGGGTCTGCTGCACGTACTGATTGATGCGCAGGTTCGCCTGGTGAAAGAGGAAAAAGTCGATGTCACTGCCGACGATGCCCGACTCGGTGCAGACCTCCATGAGGCCGCCGATCATGCGCTCGACGGCGTTCTTGAAGACGACCTTGCCCTCCATTTGGGGCCAGAGCATGAACGGGTCGACGACGCCGTTGCCCTCTTCGTTGACGGGGATGAAGGGGCGCTTGCGGATGTCGAAGACGCGGAGCGCGAGCGTGTCGGCGTAGCGGCCGTCGGCGCCGAGCTTGTAGTGGCGGATACCGCGGTCTTCGTCGGTCGCGCTCACCACCGCGGCCCCCGCGGCGTCGCCGAAGAGAGACGTCACCGCTCGCCCGCGAGTGCTGAAATCGAGGGCCGCCGAGTGGGTCTCGGAGCCGACCACGAGCACGTGCTTGGCCGCGCCCGAACGCACCATGCCGCTGGCGGTCGCGAGGCCGTAGAGGAAGCCCGAGCACTGGTTACGGATGTCCATCGCGGGGACGAACTTCGCCTTCGGGCCCTCGCAGAAGCCCATCTTCTTCTGGAGGTACACGCCCGAGCCCGGGAACTGGTGCTCCGGCGAGAGCGTCGCGAAGAGGATCATGTCGATGTCCTCCTTCTCGAGCCCGGCGTTTTTGATCGCCATCTCGGCGGCGGGCACCGCGAGGTCGGAGGAGCCGATCCCCTCGTCGGCGTACCGGCGCTCCTCGATGCCCGTGCGCTGGAGGATCCACTCGTGGGTCGTGTCGATGCCGTACTGGGTGCGAAGATCGTCGTTCGTGACGACCCGCGGGGGTACGTACATGCCGGTGCCGGAGACGTAAGCGTTCTTCACCTGGATGCTCCTGTGGTTCTGGCCTCTTCGAGTAACGCGAGGGCCGCGCGACGGAAAGTCAAATCCCGAGCGCGGGCGTCGATCCTGCGCGGGGAGTGCCCGATTTCTTGCCCCACGGGTCGCGCCTGTGGCTCTGTCGGGGGGGCGCCCCGGCGGCGCTCGGGTCGCGGCTCACGGGCACGCGACGCGCGAGGCGGAAATGAGCCGCGGAAAAGAGATGGAGAAGATCGTGCGCCCCTGCCCAGAGTTCCCCTGCGACAACGACCGTGTGGCCGCGACGACCCACGCCGAGCCCGCGCTCCGCCTCGAGCCCGTCCACGCGCCGCGCGACGCCGCGCCTGAGATCGTCGCTCCCGCGCCTGCGCCCGCTCCGGCGGTCGCCGAGCCCGCCGCGCGCCCGCCCTGCCTGCGCGCCGAGCGACGAGCGCGCCCGCGCCCGCCGAGCCCGCCCCACGATCCGTACCTGCACGGCCTCGTCGAGGCGATGGCGGAGGTGGCAGGAGCCCACGAGGGCGACGTCCGCGCCCTGCTCGCGGGCGGCGTGGCCGGGGAGGGGGTGCGGGCCCGGCTCATTGACGCCGCGCTCGTGGGGGAGGACGGTGTGCTCCGACCACGCCTCGCGAAGGAGCTCGCGGCGTGGCGCGCCATCGTGCGCGGCGAGCTGTCGGTGGTCGCCGAGGACCCGAGCGGGTGGAGCGGCAAGATGCTCGACGACTGGGCGGCCGAGCTGCTCGCGTCGCTCCTCGGCCAGCCTGCGCTCGCGCCGTCGCTTCGTACGGCGCTCCGCGCCCGCGGGCTCTGCGCCTTCGGCCTCGAGAGGGCGTCATGAGCGACCCGAACGAGCACGCCGAACGTCGCGTCGAGGAGCGCTTTGCCACCTACGTCGCCGTAGAAATCGTGGGCGACGGGAAGCGCGACCGCTTCGGCGTCTCGCGCGACGCCAGCACGGGCGGAATGAAGATCGCGACGCCGAGTCACTTCGAGGTGGGCGCGGAGCTCACGCTGCGCCTCCACGCTCCCGGGGCCCCACCGGCGGAGCTGCGGGCGACCGTGCTCCGGGTGGAGACGTCGTCGCGGGGCTCGGCCGAGCCCTGGCGCTACCGCCTCGCCGTCCGGTTCGCCGATCCCGAGGCGGCCGCGAAGTTCCTCGCCGCAGAGGCCAAGGAGCCTTGAAGCTCTACGCGTGGAGCTCGGGACGCGGCGGCGTGCTCTCGAACTTGTACTCGAGCGCTGCCGACACGTCGGTGACCTGGAGATCGTAGGCGCCGAGCGCCGCGCGGAGGTGCCGCTCGACCTCTACGCCGTCGAAGTCGCGGCAGGAGTAGACGTCCATGACGAAGAACGGCCGCAGCGGCCACGTGTGGATCGAGCAGTGGGACGTGGAGAGCACGCAGACGCCCGTGACGCCCCCCTCGTCCTCGAAGGGCTCCACGCCGAGCTTCGCGATCTCGGTCTCCACCTCGTACATGTGCGGCTTGTCGAGGATGCGCATGCCGAGGATGTCGATGAGCGAGCGCAGCATGGCCTCGACGTTGGCGGCATTCCCCATCAGCGCAGCGGAGCCGCGACCGAGGACCTTGATGTGACGACCATGGGCCATAGTAAGCTCCTGAAAGGTTGAGACAAAAGGGGCTCGCGCGGGCTGCGCGGGGCGCCGTCGATGGTTCGCACGGCGGCGGTCCCAATACGGGCAGTGAGCCCAGGTGACAAGCACGAAGTTCACAGGAACGACACTCGGGCGTGTCGCGCAGCTCGCGCGGCGCGATCTCGGGCGCCGCGGGGCCTCTATCGCTCGAGAAGCGCCGCGAGGCGCGGTGTCATGTTCGCGACCGCGCCGGCCCCTTTCACCGAGCCGAACATCTTCTTGTCGGTGCTCCGGCCGTCGGCCGCGGGGACCGCGAGGAGCGGGATGAGGTCGGCGGTGTAGCCCGCGGCGCGGAGGCGATCCGCGTCGACATCGAGGTTGAACTCGAGGATCGCGAGATCGCCGAAGCGGCGATCGAGCTCGCCCGCCTCTGCGGCTTTGTGGAACCGCTGGCAAGGCTCGCACCACGGGGCCCCCACGTACACGAGTGGGGTCCTGCCGGCGCCGCGCGCGGCCTCACCAAAGGCCCGCACGAGCGGCGCGACGTCGCCCGAGGGCGCCTGGCTCCATGAGACCTTGCCCGTCTTGGTGGAGGGGAGAGGCGGCGCGGGCGGCGGCTTGGGGGCGGGCGCAGGGCTCGACGCGGGCGCCGACGCGCTCGGAGCCTTCGGTGGCGGTGCGGATGCGAATGCGTCGTTCGGGTGGCTGGGCTCGTCGACGCGCGTGCACGCCCCTAGGAGCGCGCAGGCGGCCACGGTGATGCTCCATGCGGCCGGGCGGGCGACCCGAGGCTGCGGCCCACCCGCGCGGGCCCGCGCGGGCGTCACCGCTTCGTGGGCTCCCACCGGCTGGCGATCTCGTCCCAGGTGGGGAGCGCGTCGTCGGGTCGCGCCTGCAGCACGCGAACTCGCACCACGACCCGGTCGACCGTGGAGGTGTACCCGTGCTTTCGCCCCTGGGTGAACATGGCCGCCATGCCCGGGATGGGGAGCGGGTACGAGTAGCGAACGAAGTCGCTCTCACGGACGCGACCGCCGCCGAGCCGTGCGCCGAGCATCGCGTGCGCGTCGTCCGGCTTGCCGGTGGCGCGGTCGATGATCTCGAAGCAGGTCATCTGCGAGTCGATGCCGTACACGTTGTGGCGCGTCCACACCTCGATGGCCCGCCAGGTACGGCGCGGGCCGTTCGTGACGTGGTGATCACGGATGACGTGGAACTCGATGTCGTCGCTGCGGATGCTCTCTGGTGGGAGCGACTGCGGGCCGAGCGTCCCTCCCGACGGGGCGGCAGGGGGCGCCGTCGTGTTGGGCGGGATCGCGAACGTACGCGCCGCGTCGGCCCCGGCGACCGTGACCTCGTCGTCCAGCTCGAGGCTCGGGAGCGCAGGCTTCACCTTGGCGCGCGGGACCTCTGCGCCCATTTTCAAGGTGTCGCTCTGATCGCGCTTCCGGTCGGACATGGTTCGGCAGAAAAGCTACGTGAATCGGGGCTACGACGCGAGCAAAAAACCAGTGCGAGCGCGGCCAGAACGCCTCCAAACCGCCCCGAGCCCGCGCATCGAGCTGGGCGCGCGGCCTCGGGAGGGGCGTCGTTCGCAGCGCTTGAGTCGGCGGTCATGACCTAGGTCACGTCCCGCCGACTCGAGCGCGTGCGAGCGTTGACCCCCGCGGGCTCTAGAACTGATGAGCCTCGGTCGAGTCCTCGAGCGCGAGGGTCGAGGCCTTGCCGCCCGAGATGACCTCGGCGACCTGATCGAAGTAGCCGGTGCCGACCTCGCGCTGGTGGCGCGTCGCGGTGTAGCCGTCCTTCTCGGACGCGAACTCGCGCGTCTGGAACTCGCTGTAGGCCGCCATGCCGCGCGCCTTGTAGTCCTTGGCGAGCGTGAAGATGCCGTGGTTCAGCGCGTGGAAGCCCGCGAGCGTGACGAACTGGAACTTGTAGCCCATGGCGCCGAGCTCGGCCTGGAACTTCGCGATGGTCGCGTCGTCCAGGTTCTTCTTCCAGTTGAACGACGGCGAGCAGTTGTACGCGAGGAGCTTGCCGGGGAACTTGGCGTGGATGCCTTCGGCGAACTGCTTGGCCTGCGCGAGGTCGGGGGTCGAGGTCTCGCACCACACGAGGTCCGCGTACGGGGCGTACGCGAGGCCGCGGGCGATCGCGGTCTCGACGCCGCTCTTGATCTTGTAGAAGCCCTCGGCCGTTCGCTCGCCCTTCTGGATGAAGGGGTGGTCGCGCTCGTCCACGTCGCTCGTGAGGAGCTTGGCGCTGTCGGCGTCGGTGCGGGCCACGAGGAGGGTCGGCACGTCCATCACGTCGGCGGCGAGGCGCGCGGCGACGAGGGTGCGGATGAACTGGCTCGTGGGCACGAGCACCTTGCCGCCCATGTGCCCGCACTTCTTCTCGCTGGCGAGCTGGTCCTCGAAGTGCACGCCCGCCGCGCCGGCCTCGATCATGGCCTTCATGAGCTCGAAGGCGTTCAGCGGGCCGCCGAAGCCGGCCTCGGCGTCCGCCATGATCGGCACGAACCAGTCGTGCAGGCGCTTGCCCTCGGCGTGCTCGATCTGGTCGGCGCGCTGGAGCGCGAGGTTCAGCTTCTTCACCACGGCCGGCACGCTGTCGACGGGGTAGAGGCTCTGATCGGGGTACATCTGCCCGGAGGTGTTGGCGTCGGCCGCGACCTGCCACCCGGAGAGGTAGATGGCTTGGAGGCCCGCGCGCACGTGCTGCACCGCCATGTTGCCCGTGAGCGCCCCGAGCGCCGCCACGTAGGGCGTCTCGTGGAGCAGCTGCCAGAGCCGCGTGGCGCCCAGCCGGGCGAGCGTGTGCTCGATCTTGACCGAGCCGCGCAGCTTCTGGACGTCGGCCGGGGTGTAGGGGCGGACGATGCCTTCGAAGCGCTTGGCGAGGAGGTCGGACGGGGTCGAGGACATGAAAATCTCCTTGAGTGACAGTTCGTTACAAGCAGTGCGTCGCGAGCTTTGGGCGACGCGGTGACAGAGGGATCCGTGGCGGTCAGCCGCCGTGCGCGAGCACGTGGTCGTAGGCAGAGAGGGTGAGAAACTCTTCGAAACTGGGCTCGGTCGACAGCTTCTCGAACAGCGCGCGGGCCTCGGCGAACTTGCCGGACCCGAAGCGCTCGGCGCCGACCTCGGTCGCCACTCGCGCGAGCTCCTCGTCGAGGATCGTGGCGAGGCGCGCGCGCGTGACCACGGTGCCGTCGTCGAGCTTGGCCTCGTGGCGGATCTCCTGCCAGACCTGCGCCCGGGAGATCTCGGCCGTCGCCGCGTCTTCCATGAGGTTGTAGAGCGGTACGCAGCCTTGGCCGCGCAGCCACGCTTCGATGTATTGTACACCCACGCGGACGTTGTGGCGGAGGCCGGCTTCGGTGCGGGTGCCCGGCGGGATCGCGAGCAGGTCGTCGGCGCTGACGGCGACGTCCTCACGCTTCTTGTCGAGCTGGTTCCTTCCGGGCATGTGCGCGTCGAAGACTTCGAGCGCGACCGGGACGAGCGCCGGGTGCGCGACCCAGGTGCCGTCGTGGCCGTCGGTGACCTCGCGGAGCTTGTCGGCGCGCACCTTCGCGAAGGCCGCCTCGTTCGCCGCGTCGTCGTCCTTGATGGGGATCTGCGCGGCCATGCCGCCCATCGCGTGCACGCCGCGCCGGTGGCAGGTCTGGATGAGGAGCTCGGAGTAGGCCCGCAGGAACCCCTTGTCCATCGTGAGCTGGGCGCGGTCGGGCACGAGCGCGGCGGGGTCCTGCGCGCGCTTCTTGATGAAGGAGAAGATGTAGTCCCAGCGCCCGCAGTTGAGGCCGGCCGAGTGCTCGCGCAGCTCGTAGAGGATCTCGTCCATCTCGAACGCGGCCGGGAGGGTCTCGATGAGGACGGTGGCCTTGATGGTGCCCACCGGCAGTCCCAGGGCGCGCTGCGCGTGCACGAACACGTCGTTCCACACACGGGCCTCGAGGTGCCCCTCGAGCTTCGGCAGGTAGAAGTACGGGCCCGTGCCCCGCGCGAGGAGCTCCCGCGCGTTGTGGAAGAAGAAGAGCCCGAAGTCGAAGAGCGCCGCCGGCACCGGGCGGCCGTCCACCGTGACGTGCTTCTCGTCGAGGTGAAAGCCGCGCGGCCTGACCAGCAGCGTCGCGATCTGCGCGTTCAGGCGGTACGTCTTGCCCTTCTGGCGTCTCGAGCGAGATCGTGCGGCGCACCGCGTCGAAGAGGTTCTGCTGGCCCTCGATCTGGTTCTCCCAGGTGGGGCAGGTCGCGTCCTCGAAATCGGCCATGAAGACCCGCGCGCCCGAGTTCAGCGCGTTGATGATCATCTTGCGGTCGACGGGGCCGGTGATCTCGACGCGCCGGTCGAGGAGATCCGGCGGGAGCGGCGCGACGGTCCAGTCGGCCGCGCGGATCCCCGCGCTCTCTGGGAGAAAGTCGAACGTCGCGCCTGCCTCCATGCGCGCGCGCCGGGCGACGCGGGCGGCGAGGATCTCGCGAATGCGCGGGCCGAACGTCCGCGCGAGGTCGGCCACGAACGCGAGCGCCGCGGGCGTGAGGACGTGCTGCTCCGCCAAAGACGGGGAGCCGGCTCCGGCGCGCACGACGACGCCGGGCACGCTGGCCGATGCTTCGCTCGAAGAGGTCATATGGTCTCCTGGCAGGTCTGTGGGCGCCCGCGTCACGGTCGCCTCGAACGCCGTTGACAATGTGCCCAGTCGTGTCACTTGTCAATGAAGTCCCGATAATTTCGGGAAAAGTGGGTAATGTTTTGTGAATGTCGACTTGTAATGATGTAATTGTTGTCACGACGCGGCGCGGCTGTTCGGCCGAACTGGTGAGGGAGACGAGGGCATGGCGGCGAAAGTGACGCGACAAGTCAAGGGCTCGGGCGGCGCCGGCCGCCTCTGGGAGTGAAGGCGAAGGCGCGCCGGAGAGCGCGCGGCGCCTCGGCGCGAAGGTGCGGTCGATGCGCCGTCAGAAGGGGCTCAGCCAGGCGGCGCTCGCCGAGCGGCTTGGCGTGTCGGCGAGCTACCTGAACCTCATCGAGAACAACCGCAGGCCGCTGCCCGCGCCGCTGCTCATCAAGCTGGCGCAGCTCTTCGAGCTCGACCTCCACGCGTTCGCGACCGACGAGGACGCGCGCTTGGTGGCCGACCTCACCGAGGCGTTCGCCGATCCGCTCTTCGAAGACGAGGATCTCACGTCCGTCGACGTGCGCGAGATGGCGGCGGCGAGCCCCGCGGCGTCGCGCGCCGTACTCTCGCTCTACCGGGCCTACCAGGCCTCGCGTGCCACGACCGACGACCTCTCGAGCCGGCTCGTCGGCGGCGAGGACCTCGGGCTCGTGGACCGCTCGCACCTGCCGACCGAGGAGGTCTCCGACTTCGTCCAGCGCATGTGGAACTTCGTGCCCGAGCTCGAGGCGAGCGCGGAGCAGCTCTGGCGCGACGCGGGCCTCCGCACCGAGGAGCTCTATCCGGGCCTGCTCCGTTACCTGGAGCGCGAGCACGGCGTCGCCGTGGAGATCGCGCGTTCGGGCTCGGAGCGGGGCATCTTGCGACGCTTCGACGCCGCCCAGAAGCGGCTCGTGCTCTCCGAGCTCCTGCCCACGCGCACGCGCACCTTCCAAGTGGCCCACCAGATCGGCCTGCTCACGCAGCGCGCGGCGCTCGATCGACTCTCGAACGATCCGCGGCTCACCACCGCCGAGTCACGGGCGCTCGCGCGGGTGTCGCTCGCGAACTACTTCGCCGGCGCCGTGCTGATGCCGTACGAGCCGTTCATCTCCGCGTGCCGCGAGGAGCGCTACGACCTCGACGTCATCGGGCGCCGCTTCAAGGTGGGCTTCGAGCAGGTGTGCCACCGCCTGACGACCCTCCGGCGGCCCGGCTCGGAGGGCGTGCCGTTCCACATGATCCGCATCGACGTCGCGGGGAACATCTCGAAGCGCTTCAGCGCCTCGGGCATCCGCTTCGCGCGCTTCTCGGGGGCGTGCCCGCGCTGGAACATCTTCAGCGCGTTCCTCACGCCGGGCATGATCCGCATTCAAATGTCGCGCATGCCCGACGGCGAGGCCTACTTCTGTCTGGCGCGCACGATCCAGAAGGACTCGGGCGGGTACCACGCGCAAAAGCCGGTGCAGGCGATCGGCCTCGGATGCAGGCTTAACTACGCGAAAGAGCTCGTTTATTCCGACGGAATCGATCTCGCCAACCCGGACACCTGCGTCCCGGTTGGGGTGACCTGCCGGCTGTGCGAGCGCACCGGCTGCGAGCAGCGGGCGTTCCCGTCGCTTCGCCACCCGCTCACGGTGCTCGAGAATGTGCGCGGCGTGTCGCTGTACTCGCCCGCGCGGACGGAGGAGGAGTGATCGCGCGCAGGCCGCGCGCCTCGCAGGCGCGGGCGAGACCGGGCGAGACCAGGCCGGCACGGTGCCCTCTCGGCGCGGCGGCGTATCGGAGAGGGAACCTACCGCAGGAGGTGCTAGGAAGGTGCGCGTGAAGGATGACTCGCTGCTGAAGAAGTACGAGGAGGAGGTCGCCCGTCTCGAGGCGCTCAAAGCGACGCTCAAGGTCGAAGAGCGGCGGCTCCGGTGGTTTCCCCTGGTCGGCCTGGCGGTCGGCGTGGCGATCGCCGTGGCGCACAAGCCCATCTACGGTTTCCTCGTGTTTTCGCTGGGGATCGTGATGGCGGGCACGGGGCTCTACCTCACGCGCGTGCACACCATGGAGCGCGACTACAACCTGGTTCGTGCTAAAGAAGAGCTCGCGCGGCTCCGGGCGCGAGCGACCAAGCCCGAGGAGCCCGACGCGCCGGCCTGAGGCGCGAGCCCGGGATCGCGCGCGGCGAGCGGTTCCCGCTTGCAACTCGGGCCAGCTGATATTCTATTGGCCCCAATGGACGAGGCAGTCGCGCGGTCGCCCGCGGCCAGGGTGGCCAAGTGGCTCCTTGGGGCGGGGAGAGCCCCCGAAGCGGTGGCGCTCCTCAGCGCCTGCGCGGCCACCGGGAACAACGACAAGGAGAGCCACGAGCTGCTCGCCGAGGCGCTCCGCATCGATCCGAGCTCACCGCTCGCCAAGCTCGCGTTCGAGCGCATGGAGGGCATCCAGGCGGGTGATCACGCGCCGCTGGAGGACGCGATCGCGGTGTGGACGCCCGCCGAGATCGGCCGGCTGGAGCGCGAGATCGCCAAGCCCGCCTTCCGCCGGGCGCAGGTCGGCTTCAACAACAACGTCAAGTACAAGGGCCTCGTCTTCCACATCCAGACGGAGGACTCCGGCCTCGACAAGCCGCACCTCATCACGCACCTGTTCGCGGACGGCGGCCGCGTCATCAAGAGCCACAAGCGCAGCTATGCGCACGCGGTTCACCGGGAAGACATCGCCCCGTTCGTGCGCGCCCTCATGAAGGGCCAGCATATGGAAATGGCCATCCTGCTCCGCACGGGCACCTTCGATCCGGTGATCGAGGGGCGCGCGGTGGGCGGCATGGAGGTGCTGGAGCACGACCCCGTCGTCGAGGTTCAGAAGCTCGCCGCGAAGGAGCCGAAGGGCGCCCCAAAGCCACCGCCGGTCGCCGCGCACGCGCCGCCCGTGCCCTCGAAGGCCCCGCCGCTCCCGCCCGAGGCGCGCCGCGCCGCTGCTCCGCCGAAGGCTCGCGCGACGGTGCGGCTCCGGGTGCTGCGCGGGGCTCCGCAGGGCCCCCAGGTCTACGAAGGTACCTCTCGCGAGGTCGTTCTGGGTCGCTCCGGCGAGGTCCCTCTGCACGGCGACAGGTTCTGTCACCCGCGCGAGGCCGTGCTCCGCGTCGACGGCGCGCAGGTGTATCTGTGCGACCTCGAGGCCGGGAACGGCGTGTTCCTCCGGGTTCGGCGGCCTGTCGAGCTCGAGCCTGGCGACCAGTTCATCGTCGGCGATCAGGTGCTCACGGTCGAGATGAACCCGCAGGCGGACGACGGGCCTTCGGCCGGCCCCACCTACTTCTACTCGTCGCCCAAGTGGCCCTCGTCGTTCCGCCTCGTGCAGCTCTTCGAGGGCGGCGGCCGAGGCGCGTGCGTGCTCGCGCGCGGCACGACCATGCAGCTCGGCCGTGAGGTGGGCGATTTCGTGTTCCCAAACGACCCGCTGGTCGGCGAGCCGCACTGCCTCGTCGAGGAGCAGGCGGGCGCGATCCTGCTCACCGACCTCGGCTCGCAGTCGGGGGTGTTCGTGAAGATCAAGGGTGACGAGCTGGTCGTCCCCGGCGACGAAATCATCGTTGGGCGCACGCGCCTGCTCCTCGAGGCCCTCGCCTGAGGTTGGCGGCGCCGTACGCGTCGTCCCCCGCACACCCAGCGTGAGGCTCGCGCACATTCGCGCATGGCGAGGATTCAAGGTCGCGCAGGGAGGTTGTCATGGCCGGTCGCTACGGAATGTCGTTCGCCAAGGGGCACATCGAGCGGGGCGACTACGACGAGGCGATCTCGGCCGCCACGAGCGAGCTCGAGGGTGGCGCGACCGGTCCCGAGCCGTACTTCGATCGCGCGACCGCGAAGGAGCTCCTGGAGGATTTCGCGGGGGCAGCCGACGACTTCGAGGCGGCTATCCGCTTGAACTTGGTCGAGAAAGAGATGGATCCGTTCGCGCTTGACGACGCGTACTTCTCCACCCTCGTCGCGGGCGCGCAGGCGGCGCCGGACGCGGAGCGGGGGCTCCGGCAGCTCGCTCGGTACCGCGCGCTGCTCCCCGAGGGAGAGCACGTGAGCGAGAGCCGCGAGTGGGAGCTGCGCCTGCAGGGCAAGCTGCCGAGCCTGCTCGACAAGACCCGCGGCGTGGCGGGATGAGCCGCCGCGACGCCCGGCGAGGCCCCGCGAGGCCTCGCCGCCGAGCCGCTACTTGAGCTTGTCCATCTCTTTTTTCTGCTCGTCGAGGAGCTTCTGCAGGTCCTCGTTCAGCTTCTTCAGCTCCTCGGGGGTGGCGACCTTGAGCTTGTACTTGAAGGTCTTCGTGCCCACGACCTTGCCGTCGGCGTAGGTGGTCGTGCCCATGAGCTCGCCCTCCTCGGTCCACACCTTGCTGAGCCCGCTCATCTTGCCTTCTTTGTAGAAGGTCTCGGAGGCTCGCTTCCCGTTGGGGTGGAAGGTGACGTGGAGCCCGTCTTCCATGCCGTTCTTGTAGGCCGAGCTGCTCGTGGGGCGCCCGGCGTCGTCGAGCTCCCACCAGCGACCGGTCCACTCGTGCTGGTCGTACGAACCGGCGCGGTGCACCTTGCCGTTCTTGTGAAACCAGATCGCCGGGCCATGGCGCTTCGACAGCGTCTTGCCGACCGCGCCGGCCGAGCGGCACTCGAGCACGTGGTCTCCCGTCGATTGCGTCGTGCCGGGCGGGCAGGGGAGCTTGGAGGTCATCGACGGGTTGGGCACGACCGAGGTGTACGTGCCGATGTCGGTCGGGCGGCTCTCGTCGGCGCTGGCGGCCGCCGGCTCGTCCGTGGGGGTGGCGGCCCCGAGGGGCGCGTGCGGGGCGCCGCCCGACGTCGCAGGTGTCGGCCCCTTGGCTGCGGGCGTGGTGTCGGCCGGCGCCGGATCCGCTGAGTGATCGGGCGCGGGCTTGGTGCAGCCCCACACGACCAGCAGAGAGACCACGGTCAGCATGCCCTTGGGTGTGGTTCGAATCATGTTCGTCATTCCCTCCCAGCGAAGAACGCGGCGAGCTCGCTGCGCTAGCTCGTCCGTTCAGCAGAGGCCCAAACGGGCCCAATGTCCCACAAAAAGAACGAAGACCCCCCGGCTCGCCTCAGCGGGCGCGGCGCGCCTTCAACCACGCGAGGAGGCCGTTGGTGGAGCTGTCGTGCGAGGTGATCTCCGCCGGGTCGCGCAGCTCCGGGAGAATGCGGCTCGCGAGCTCTTTTCCGAGCTCGACGCCCCACTGGTCGTAGCTGTTCACGTTCCAGATCACGCCCTGGACGAAGATCTTGTGCTCATACAGCGCGATGAGCGCCCCGAGGGTCTTGGGGTCGAGCCGCTCGAACACCAGGCTGTTCGTGGGCCGGTTGCCGGGGAACACCTTGTGCGGCGCGAGCCGGGCGACGTCGGCGGGGCCGAGACCTCGCTTCTCGAGCTCGGCGCGGGCCTCGGCCTCGGTCTTGCCCCGCATGAGCGCCTCGGTCTGGGCGAGGAAGTTCGAGAGCAAGAGGTCGTGGTGCTCGCCCAGCGGGTTCTGGCTCAGCGCGGGCACGAGGAAGTCGCACGGCACGAGGCGCGTGCCCTGGTGGATGAGCTGGTAGAACGCGTGCTGGCCGTTCGTGCCGGGCTCTCCCCACAGAACGGGGCCCGTCGCGTAGTCGACCGCCGCGCCGTCGAGATCGACGC